>NZ_JAFEVF010000037.1:0-7357 GCF_048054115.1 Wolbachia endosymbiont of Nasonia vitripennis
ACCTTTTTTGATAGTATGCATATTGCTTATCAGAAAAATATTGATAGCATTAAACAGGATGCTGATTTTGGTTTTGACTTTGTTAATTCTTCTGTCAGTTAATTCATGCCTGTCAGATCAAGTCTAAACTATTACACTTTACCTCATACTATAGAGTATTTTTTGATGCTATATATTATGGTAGAATAGTCAACGCATTTTCCATAGCGTAACTTGAGAGTCTAAAAGGACTGTTATTAACTTACAGAAAACCAAGCTTGCCTGAAACCACTTAATTGATTATAATCATAGGTTTTAAGGCAGTAAAATGACAGCTTTTTTTCCTTTGGTTATTTTTTTAATCTTATACCTTGGAAGTGGTGTCTATTTTTCCTTTATTGGAATTGATAATCCGCTTCGCCAAGTTTCACCGGTAATTTGCCTACTACCGGCGCTATTTTTTGCTGTTGCATGCAGTGCAGGTAAAATTCAACGTAACATCGATACTGTCATCGAGGGTATGGGCGATAAAAACACCCTTACTATGTGTTTAACTTTTCTATTTTCTGGAGCATTTTCTGTGGTGACTCAATCAATTGGTAGTGCAGATACTGTTGCTGATTTAATTCTCAAATTCCTTCCAGCAAGATTACTACTGCCTGGAGTATTTTTGGCTTCCGCTTTTATATCAACTGCAATTGGTACGTCTATGGGAGTTGTTGTATTAATGGTACCAATAGCTGTTAACTTAGCAAAAAGTGGGGCTTTTGGTCTTGAAATAGGAACTGCAACTGTAGTTGGAGGTGCCGTATTTGGTGATAATCTTTCAATGATATCTGACACTACTATTGCATCTGTTTCTTCACAGGGGGCCACGATAAAGGATAAACTTAAAGTGAATTCTAAAGTAGCATTTGTTGCCAGCATTATAACGCTTGTCTATCTGGCAATTATGGCAGATAGTACAAAAATTATTCCTACATCAAATTTAGATTATTTATCAGTAATAAAGATTATTCCTTATATTTCTTTAATAATCATGGGGTTATTTGAAGTTACTACTTTAGTAACAATAACTATAAATATAATTGTTGCTAGTGTATTAGGGATGACTTTTTTTGACTATACTATCATTCAACTCTCTCATGACATATATGACGGTTTCAAAAAAGTAAACGAGATAGTGATATTTGCTCTATTTATTGGCGGATTGAGTCATATAATGTACAAGCAGGGTCAAAAGGCATTACACAAACTTATCGATGAAAGCAATATCACAAAAACTAAAGCTGAATTTGTAATAGCGGGCATAGCATCTATGTTTACTGTTTTAGTTGCTAATAATACCATTGCTATTTTATTAAGTGGCGATATTGCAAAAAGGCTCGCGCAAAAGCATAATATTCCGTCATACCGTAGTGCATACTTGTTAGACATTTTTGCTTGCGTTACAAAAGGCATTTTGCCTTATGGTTCCCAGCTGCTGCTAGCAGGTAGCATTGCTTCTGTCTCACCTATTTCTTTGTTAACACAAGTGTATTACTGCTTTATTTTAGCAGCAGTTACAGTAGGTGAAATAATCATCAATGGCAGACGTTGCGCGGCTACAACTTAATGTACGAAGATTTCTCTTCATATTACATTTTTGTGCCCATAAGAAATGAGTTGCCATTTTCATCAGCTACTTGGATAATAGATATATTCACAAAATTGTTCCATTTTTCTCAATAGGTTTTGGTTTTCTTTTCCCCTTATTAGCAGAGCATAAAACTTAGCTTTTTAATAAATCTCATTTTAACTCCAATACACTAACTATGAAACAATCTATATTGCCATCAAAAACGGAATTTATATTGCCAACTTCATGTCCAGTCCTTAAATCCTTTACCATTTGATACGGATGCATAACATACGATCTGATCTGACTGCCCCAACCTATATCGCATTTCTTGCCATATTCTTCGGCCATTTTCTGTTCTTTTTTTTCCAATTCAATTTGATATAAACGTCCTTTAAGTAGTTTAAGTGCTTCATCTTTATTTTTATGTTGAGAACGACCATTTTGGCATTGAGCTACAACGCCTGTTGGAATATGCGTAATACGTACCGCGCTTTCAGTCTTATTTACATGCTGACCACCTGCTCCAGAAGCACGGTAAGTGTCGATCTTTAAATCCTTTTCATCCACAACAATATCTATTGAATCTTCAATCACTGGAGTTACTCCTACACTTGCAAAACTGGTATGACGTTTACCATTTGCATCAAATGGTGATATTCTAACCAATCTATGAACTCCACTTTCGCTTTTTGCCCACCCGTAAGCTTTTTCTCCGATGATTTTTATTGTTGTAGATTTTATACCAACTGCATCACCATCTAATTTTTCTACAACTTCAACTTTAAAATTGTGATAAATTTCTGCCCATCTTGTATACATGCGCATGAGCATCTCAGTCCAATCATTGCTCTCTGTTCCACCAGCTCCTGAGTGGATTTCTAAAAAGCAGTTATTGTTATCTGCTTCACCAGTAAATAAGGATTCTGTCTCTTTAAGTTTGATTAATTTCTCTAGCTTTACTAACTCACCTTTAACTTCAGAAAAAAATTCTTCATCATTCTCATCAATAGCAGATTTCATCAAGCTGATAGAATCGTTGTAATCGCTTTCTAGCTTTGAAAACGATTCTATTTCATGCTTAATTTTAGAGCGTTCTTTTAAAATCTCTTGTGCTTTTTGATTGTCTTGCCACAGATTATCATTCGACGCTTGAGAATCCAGCTCTTCAAGACGCAACTTCAATTTTTCTATGTCAAAGACACCTCCTGATAAGAGAAATACTTTTATTTAAGCCTTGAAAGTATTCAAGGATTTCTGGATGGGTTTTCATTATACTTTAGACTTTAATATATTTATTATCACTAACAATAACAGCAAACAAAATAGAAATTTAACCATATAATAGTTAATTCAAAATAATTTTATTATACTTGAATGTTCAATAAAATCAAGTGTGTATATTTATTAAAAAAATAAGGTAAAGTAATGAATATTAAAACAAGTTCTCATTATGGTTTAGACAAAAAGGCTATTGATGATTTAATAGAGTCTCTCGATAATCAAGAATTAGAGAATGTTCGTAATATTGTAAAAACGATAGATAGCGTTCAGTTAGCTTATTTTTTATCTACTTCGATCAGTGATCACAGGGAGAAATTAGTTAATATCCTCGATCAACATTTGTTAAGTGATGCCTTAGTACATGTAGTACCAGATTTACAAGTAGAGATCATAGAAATATTGGGAATAGAAAATACAGCAAAGTTACTAATGCTTCTTGATATAGAAGACATAGTAGCTATAGTGAAAGATTTAGATAGAAAGTCTATAGAAAATATACTTAACTACTTACCCAATGCAACTCAAAAATTAGTAGAGGAATTGTTATCATACCCAGAAGAAAGTGCAGGAAGGTTGATACATAAAAATATGGTTATAGCTCCATATTATTGGACGATAAATCAGCTAATGGAATTCTTGCGCAACTATAAAAAAATACCAGAAACATTTTATCAAATTTTCATCATTAACTCAAAATTAGAACCCATAGGCATTTTCAACTTAAATAAGGTAATATCTCACTCAGGAGAAACAATAATAAAAGAGATAATGAGTCAAGATATAAAAATAATTAAAACTGGAATGGACCAAGAAGAAGTAGCAAGAATATTTAAAGATTACTCTCTATTATCAGCTCCAGTAGTAAATAAGAATGGTAAAATTATAGGTGTAATCCTTATTGAAGATGTAATCAAAATTGTTCAACAAGAAGCAGAAGAGGATGTGCTTAAAATAAGCGGTGTATCTTCTAAATCTGATATAAATGCCCCTATACATAAAACTATAATTAAAAGACTACCTTGGTTACTGTTTAACCTCTTAGCTGCAACAATATGTTCTATAGTAGTTGGCTTTTTCGATAACGTAATACAAAGTTTTATAGTACTGCCAATAATTATGCCAATCATTGCATCGATGAGCGGAAATGCAGGATCCCAAACAGTAACACTAACTATCCGGGCAATCGCAACAAAATATCTAACTGAGCAAAATGCAAAAAGAATACTGATGAAAGAATTTTTAATAGGTCTTATAAACGGGGTGATCTTATCTACTATTTCATTAGTAGTGTTAGCAATAAGGTTTCACAATGTCAAAGTGGAGATGATTTTTGTGGTCTCCATGATTATGATGTCAATTATTGCAACGTTCATCGGAACTTTCATTCCTATAATGCTTCATCGTTTAAGATCCGATCCTGCTGTTTCGTCTTCAATCTTAACATCAGCAACAACTGATATTCTCTCAGCTCTTATATTTTTTGGTCTAGCCACGATCTTTTTATTAAATAGCTGAATCTTGCTATATAAAAAAATTGCTTTACAAGCTTTACCGTCCACGTTATCATTACTCATAGATGCATTGAAGAAGAAAAATAACAGTCGATAAAGAAATAAAAGTACATGAAACTGAGCTGCTTTAGTTTTAAAATAAAAACTAAAATAAGATGCTAAAGTATGCAAAAAAATTCTTGCTTTGCTAGATCTTTTTAGCTACAATGCAGTCTAACGTAATGAAAACATGGGGTGTGAGTTAGATGCATTGTATTATGTATATCACTCAGAAAGCAATTCTCGATTTTTTAAGAATATATCTATTTTAGTCAGAAGTCAAAAGAAAAGCACACTGTTACTCAGCAATTAAAGTTACTTAGGATTACCGTAAAGTTTCTACAGCAAATTGGTTTGTTACAGTTGCATAAGAATCAAATGTTGAAACCAATCTTCAGATAAAGAGGTTTACGACAAAACAATCAAAATATGAATATTAAAATATAGGGGGCTTTATGTTAAGTAAAGAAAATACAAAGGAACAAGTAACAGATAATCAAATGGATTATGTGAATGCTGGATCAGCAAGAGTTGATTATGAAAATATATTATCTAGTGAAGAACTTCAGTGTGGACGAAGTCAGGAGAGCCCTAGAGTAACAAGATCTTCATCTATAGGCAGCAGTAGTACATTGACTGATGATGAAGAAATGTTTAGCTGTATAAGCATTACAAGTGATGAAATAGTGAAAAAAGCAACTTTTTTTGTTGAGACTTTTGTTGGAGAATTAGAGGAAAAATTATCTCAATTTTCTAAAGAGGCAAAACCAGGTTCAAAAATACGAAAAACAGGCAGAATAGTAGATCAGATTGACTCAACTATAAAGAGTACTGTTTCACCAGGTATGCGACTAATACCTGATAAAATAAATGAATGTATAGGTTTTGTTTATTCAAAAGAACATAGGAAAAAAGCAAAAAGGATTTCTGCAATCATTAGTGGGCTTTCCAAAGATGAAATAAGGAAGGCTTCAGTAGAGGCTAGCTTGGAAATTTTTCAAAAATTTGAGAAGCAATTAACTGGAATTGTGGATGCCGATTCCTCTTCTTGGAAGAGGGGAGTTGAGAAGTTAGCAATAGATGCTGCATCTAGAGCAATAAATTACATTTTAGCTAGTAATGAGAAAGGAGAGCTTTCCGTTTCTTGCATAACTAAAGGTGTTGTTTTAGGTAAATCAAAAAGTGACACACTTGCTAAGCAATATTTATGTAAACCAGCGAAATCTTTAGATTCAGAAGTATTTCAACCTGGGTTTCGAGTACAAGATAAGCAAAGTGGTGAAATTTTGCTAACTTCAGCATTATATGAAAATGTAGGAATAAAAAAAATAGAAGGTAATGCTACTAAGTATTATCAATTGAATGAGCATGAAAAATACGGCTATCGACTTCCTTTTGTATGGGAATTAGAAGAATGGAAGGAGGTAGAACAAAAATATGTACTTGTTAACTCACCTAAAAA
The DNA here is from genome assembly GCF_048054115.1 of Wolbachia endosymbiont of Nasonia vitripennis. NCBI lineage: Bacteria > Pseudomonadati > Pseudomonadota > Alphaproteobacteria > Rickettsiales > Anaplasmataceae > Wolbachia > Wolbachia endosymbiont of Nasonia vitripennis. The sequence goes on from NZ_JAFEVF010000037.1 coordinate 5,894, forward strand.
AGAAGAATATGAATATATTTTAGATGAGGAAAAAAAGAAAAAATTAGCCAATAGTATATTAAAAGAGATTAATGGAAATGATCTGACGAAAAAAAAAAGATATAGAAGACTTGTGTGAAGAAATTAAGGATTTGCGAATACATCATGAAAAAGAAGATAAAAATACATTTTCCTTTAATTTGGGCTATTTACCAGAATTCTTTATAAAAAGAGAAGTGATGTTAGATGAATTAAAAAAGAAGTTAGACAGTAAAAATCAAGAAGTGGAAATGTCACGAGTGGTCTTAATTAATGGGAAACATGGAACAGGAAAAAGTGAATTAGCTAGAAGCTACGCATATAGTAAGGAGAGTAATATTTGGACAAAAGTTATATGGATAAATGCTAAAACATATGACACTCTTTTCAATTCATTTCGTAATTTAGCTAAAGAATTAGAAATTCCTACAGAAAATGATAATGATATGGATTTTAATGTTGTTCGAGATAGAGAAATAGAATCTATTGTCCAGGATGTATACCAGTATTTTCGAGACGTAAAAAGTCTTTTCATCTTTGATAACACCAGTAAGTATAAGGAGATCGAAAAATTTTTACCATCCTATTTTCCTAATTTGTTTTTTCATGGAGAAAAGCCTTACGTTTTAATTACTTCTCGTAGCAAGAATTGGGAAAAAGAAATAGAAAAGACACAGTTGAATGATGGATTTTCTCTAGGAGAAGCTATAACATTTATTGAAAGAACCTTAGAAGTAAAAGATAGGTTACAGGATTACTATCTAGTAGAGTTAGCACAAACATTGGGCTATCTTCCATTAGCTTTGACACAAGCAACAGCATATATTAAACAAGAAAAGATTAATGTTAGTGAATATCTAAAACTCTATAATGAAGAAATGAAAAAACCGAATCCTGATTGTCTCGAGGCGCTAGGTCTCACAAAAAAATTATTTATAACTTTGACGCTTAACCTTAATAAAATAAGAAGAGAAAAAAATGTTGGGCAGCAATCGCATGATATTGTATCATATATGGCTTACTTGGATCCCAATCAAATTGATATAGAAGAAATTTTCCTCCAGAAGAAATCAGAAAAAGGTAAGCAACAAGTTTTGGATGCTCTTAATCTACTCAATAAGTTTTCAGTGATTGAGCTAGAGGAGTCAATAGCAAGAGTTCATAAAGGGATACAAAAAACAGTAAGAGTAGAGAAAGAACGAACAGGAATAGAAGAAGAAACTTTAAGAGAAATGATGACATCATTTTGCCTTACGAATCCAAATCACGTTAAGTCTGTTTGGAGTCATGCAAGTAAATATAGTAGATTAGTTGTAATAGTTTAGACTTGATCTGACAGGCATGAATTAACTGACAGAAGAATTAACAAAGTCAAAACCAAAATCAGCATCCTGTTTAATGCTATCAATATTTTTCTGATAAGCAATATGCATACTATCAAAAAAG
>NZ_JAFEVF010000038.1:0-7330 GCF_048054115.1 Wolbachia endosymbiont of Nasonia vitripennis
TTGCAAGTTCTAGCAATCCCAACTTTGGTTTTAGTATTTTTTCTTGTGTTGTATTCATATCTGACACTCCTTTAAAACTTGTCTATATTTTTATCTTACTTTGTTTGCTTGTCAGATCAAGTCTAAACTATTACAATTCAAGTCAACTCTTTTCTTGTCATCCCAGTGCCTAGACACTGGGATCCAGAAAACTTCACTTTAAATGAGTGCATTAGATTGTCTTTATATAGATGCCAGTGTCAGCTACTCGGATGAAATTCATTTAGTTGTCTTTTCTCATCTACCTTACCACTTTCTTGAACGGATACCATTAGCCATTCCCCTGAATAGATACAACAAATGTTGTATCTTTATCACTTCACATACATTATTCCATATACTATATGAACAACTGAAAAAAACTTCAGTTAATTGACAATGAATCACGTTATTTTGTCAAGTGCGCTGCTATCGCCAAACCATAGCTTAGCTTGAGTGGCTGAGGAGGGATTTGAACCCCCGACCAAGAGATTATGATCCTCCTGCTCTACCACTGAGCTACTCAGCCTAATTAAAAACCTTGCTATATATGTAATCTATATGTTTCATATAATACTTCAAATCAAACAAAGACTCAAGTTTTTCAGAGTCAATAATTCCATGCAAGGATTTATCTTGTTTCAATTCGAACAGAAAATCACTGTTATCTTGCTTTACTTTCATTGCATTATTCTGAACAATTTTATATGCCTCTTCCCTCGCCAAACCACTATTTACCAACTCGAGTAATACTCGTTGTGAAAAAACCAAGCCTTTTGAAGAATTTAAGTTCTTTTCAATGTTTTCCTTATTGATCACCAATTTATCTATCAAATCTGTTAATCGTACTAAAGCAAAATCCATTGCTATACAAGCATCAGGAGCAATGCATCTTTCCACAGACGAGTGCGATATATCTCGTTCGTGCCATAATGCAACATTTTCTAATGCAGGAAAAACATAGCTGCGTATTAAGCGTGAGAGCCCAGTCAAATTCTCACTTAAAATAGGATTACACTTATGCGGCATAGCAGAACTTCCCTTCTGACCAGTGGAAAAATACTCAGAAATTTCTCCAACTTCAGTTCTTTGCAAGTGACGTATTTCAACGGCAATATTCTCTATTGAACTTGCAATCACTCCTAAAACTGAAAAGAATATTGCGTGTCTATCACGAGGAATGACTTGAGACGATATGGTTTCAGGTATAAGTCCCATTTCTTTCGCTACATACTCTTCAACAAACGGATCAACATTTGAAAAATTACCTACTGCACCTGATATTTTACAAATCGAGATCTCTGTTTTCGCGCTAATTAATCTCTGATAATTGCGTTTAAATTCAGCATAAAATCTAGCAAATTTTAATCCAAGAGTTGTTGATTCTGCATGCATTCCATGACTGCGCCCAACACAAACAATATTTTTATAGTCCTCAGCCTTTTTTTTCAGTGCTGCAAGTATATTTTTTAAATTTTCGAGCAAAATATCACATGATTCCTTTAACTGAACCGCAAGGCATGTATCTAAAACGTCAGAACTTGTCATTCCATAATGAAGATAACGAACATCAACTCCCGCTTCTTCAGCAACATATGTTAAAAAAGCTATAACATCATGTTTTACAATGGATTCAATTTCGTTAATACGTTCAATATCAAATTCAATAACATCAGAGAGCTTCTGAGCAACACTATTTGGAATCACTCTTAACTCTGCTTGAGCTTCACACGCTAATTTTTCTATTTTGAGCCATATATTAAACTTATTTTTTTCTTCCCAAATGGAAGACATTTCTTTGCGGCTATAGCGTGGGATCATTTTTGATTTATTCCAATAATGGTGTCATTCCAGTGCATGACACTGGAATCCAGATATAAAAGTATTTGCAAATTATTCAATGGACAACGGATTCTAGAAGCATAAAATAATGTCCATGATGAAATAAACTGGATCCCAGTGTCACGCACTGGGATGACATGAGGGGAGCACTGGGATGATACCAGCTTAGCAATGGAAGACATTTCTTTACGACTATAACAAGGGATCATCTTTGATCAGCTATCATCACCATCAGTAGCTTCTTTACTCGCATCTTGCTCTGCCTCTTGTTGCTCAGATTTCTGATTTTGCAACTTTACTTGCCTCAATTCATGTGCATCTTTTTCAGATCTTACAACGTATATAGTAATTGGAACTATCACTTTACTATGTAATTCTATATTTACTTGATACTCGCCCAAATTTTTGATACTTATTCCACCAAAAGATAAACTATGATGACTTATATCATATCCTTCTTGTAATAAAGTTTTTGCAATTTCACGTGTGGTTACAGAGCCAAAAATCTTTCCATCCTCTGAAGCTTGCTTTATTAATATAATAAATTTATCATGCAGTGATGATGCAAGCACTTTTGCTGCATTTAATTTTTTGATATTTTCTTCTTCCAATAATAAACGCTGTTCCTCTAACTTTATTAAATTTTCCTTAGTGGCTTTCATCGCCTTTTTTTGTGGAAAAAGAAAATTACGGGCATAACCTGGCTTAACTTTGACAACTTCACCAAGCTTACCTAAAGTTGTTATATTTTCCTTTAAAATTATTAACATAAATTACCTAACTTTTTTAGTACAGTAAGGAGCAAGAGCTAAAAAGCGTGCTCTTATAATTGCTAAGCGCAACTTTCTTTGTTTTCTTGCGCACACACCTGTTAACCTTCTAGGTAATATTCTACCATAGTCAGAGGTGAATTTGGACAATAAATCTATATTCTTATAGTCTATGTCCTCATCTTTAGATGCAGTAAGAGGACAGACCTTAGGACGCCTAAAGCCAGTTCTGTTATTTACAGACACGTAAGAATTATTAAAACTATTTCGTCTTTTCATCATTATGCACTTTTCTCCTCAATTTGTTTATCCAGCATGTAAGATTTACCTTTAAAAAACTCATTAACCCGTACAGACAAGTGGCGAATAATATTCTCATTCAGTTTTACTCTACGCTCAAATTCATCCATAATGCTTGAAGTAAAACTTATACACATCATACAGTAATGACCACTTTTCATCTTATTTATTGGGTATGCAAAATCCAATAGACCCCAATATTCATATTTTATCAATCCTGAAGCTTCAATATTTTTCAAAAGCACTTCCAGCGTTTTACTCAATTGATTTGAGTCTACTATTTTAAAACTTTTTAAAACCTCTTGAAGGGGCTTTATTAGATGTTGTGAAATATTTTCCTTAAAAGCATTTACTACATTATAGATAAATGCACTTTTAGTGTTAGCTCCTGGAAGGTCCATAAAATTTTGTTTTATTCCCGTATCACTTAGTTCATTTTTCAATTCTTTATCGATTCTTGACTTTATTTCTTTTAAATTTGAAAAATCTTCTTCCAATTCAACCCATAAAATTTTTGTCAGAGTTTCCAAAAAATCAGAGTAAACAATCAGACTTTTTTTAATGCTTTCAGTACTTGCCTCTAGCTCTTGTTTTGTAACTGTGCTATGTTCTCTTTCTATGAGACCTTTAACCTCCTGAGAAATAACATCTGCTTTAATATTTTTCAACAAAATAGCCAATTCTTGGACCATTTCTTCTACTTCTTGCTGCAATAAGTTCGGTTGTGCTATAAAAGTAAATTCATAGAGATTCACTATATCTTCCTTTAATATCAATTAAACACTTTATTATATAAAACTTTTTTATATAAGCAAGTTATTTGTATTAATTTCTACGCCTTCAATCCAACTTAAGTGAGATATTTCATAAATAGCTTGGGGGGTGATTGAATATGTACCTGGCAACAAGATGCTGACTTTATGTTTTTTGAGAAGAAACTTTAGCATTATTTTGGTTTTGCCTCCATTTTTCAACACTGAATTCAACTCCTCAGCAACTTTTTGCGAGTCTGCACATACAGCAGTTAAAACTAATCCTTTCATTAGAGAAGTAACCTTTTCTGTAAATTCAGATATGTCCTTTCCTGATAGTCTCGTTGTGTTTTCTGAAATTTCAAGATCAATTATCACAAATGCTCCAGGTGAAAATAGATTCCTTTTTTCTTCTATTATTTCATTATTGTAGAATGCTATTTCAGAAACATTGTGAGGATCAGAAAGTGTTAGGATAACAAATCTTCCACGTTCTGAGGTTCTCATACGCACATTTAATATTGCACCAGCAGTTTTTATCGTCTTACTCTCTCCGATAAACCCAATATTTAATTTTTTCAAGAGAGTTCTAAACTTTTCAAGTGGATGATTAGTTAAGTAAAATCCCAATGAAAATAACTCATGCTCTAATTTTTCCTCTTCATTAAAATCTTCCACGTTCTCAAGTTTTGGCTTCAGAATATCAAGATTACCAAATAAAGCAGCTTGATTTGACTGCCTATTTTTATTTGCAAAGTAAATCAATGTGTCTATTGACTCGTATAACTGCTTTCTATTTTTGTGCACACTATCGAAAGCTCCAGATTTAATTAAGCTTTCTAGCGCCCTCTTATTTATCATATGACCAGAATTTTGAATAAATTCCCATATGTCCTTATAAGGTGCATTTACTATTCCTTCTGCTGTAGCAAAACCAACATTACGCAAAGCAGCAATTCCGTAGCGTATGTGCTCACCCTCTATTGAAAATTCAGCCTTAGATTTGCTGATATCAGGCGAAAGAACAGCAACTCCACTGAATTTTGCAGCATGATAAAACAAATTCAGTTTGTCTCTATCATCAATGTTGAGATTCATCAAGGCCGTAAAAAATTCTAGCGGGTAGTTAGCCTTAAGGTAAGCTGTTTGGTAAGATATAATCGCATATGCTGCAGCGTGGGATTTATTAAATCCATAACCAGCAAATTTTGCAACAAGATCAAAAATATAACTTGCCCTGTCGTAGTCAACACCATTCTTTGTTGCTCCTTGAACAAAAAGTTCACGTTGTTTATCCATCTCCTCTTTAATTTTCTTACCCATAGCACGTCTGAGTAAATCTGCTTCTGCGAGGCTATATCCAGAAAGAATACGGGCTATTTCCATCACCTGTTCTTGGTAGATTATTACTCCAAATGTTTCTTTTAACACCTCCTCAAGCAATGGATGAATATAATCTGGCTTTTCAAGCCCGTGTTTTCTTGCAATGTAAGTTGGAATGTTATCCATAGGCCCTGGGCGATAAAGAGAAATTAAAGCGATGATATCTTCAATGCAGTCTGGCTTTAGTTTGATTAAAGCTTCTCTCATTCCCGAACTTTCAAGCTGGAACACTCCAATTGCATCACCTTTTGAGAGCATTTTATAGGTTTTCTGGTCATTCAAAGGTAGTGAAGAAATATCTATTCTTTTTCCATCACGATTGATTAAACGACAGACATGATCTATTAGTGTTAAGGTGCCAAGTCCAAGAAAATCAAATTTTATTAACCCAGCTTTCTCTACATATTTCATGCTGTATTGAGTGATTGGCAGAGCTGAATTTGGGTCGTAGTAAATAGGAACAAAATTTTCTAATTTTTGATCGCATATCACGATTCCAGCAGCATGAGTTGAAACGTGACGGTATATTCCTTCAAGCTTTAGAGATATATCAAGAAGTTTGGCAATTACTTCATCACTATCCCTTTCTTTCTGAAGATTTTGATCAAACTCTATCGCTTGCGATAAAGTTACAGGATTTACTGGATTAAATGGAACCATTTTAGATATTTTATCCACTTGAGAGTAAGGCATTTGCAATACTCTACCAACATCACGCAATACTGCCCTTGCTTGCAATTTTCCAAAAGTGATTATTTGAGCAACATAACCGTACTTTTTCTGAACATAATCAATAACCAGGTCCCTTTTCTCTTGGCAGAAATCGATATCAAAGTCAGGCATCGATACACGATCAGGATTTAAAAATCTTTCAAAGATCAGACCAAACTTTATTGGATCAAGATCTGTAATTTGTAAGCTCCAAGCAACAATTGATCCAGCACCAGAGCCTCTTCCTGGACCAACTGGAATGCCATTTGCTTTGCTCCAACGAATGAAATCAGAAACTATCAAAAAGTAGCCAGCGTAGTTCATCGAAGTTATTACGCTTAGTTCGTAATTCAGCCGATCGTAGTATTGTTTAAGGTCTATGTCCGTTTCATTTGCAATGCGGAATTCTAATCCTGCAACTGCCTGCTCCCTCAGTTCTTCATTCTCAGTTTTATTTTCTCGACAAGGAAATTTAGGCAAGATAGGCTGCCTGCTTCTTGGCATGTAAGAGCACCGCTTAGCTATCACTGAAGTGTTATGAATTGCTTCGGGGATATCGCTAAATAGCTCCTCCATTTCTGCCACAGATTTGAAGTAATGCTCGGTAGTTAACTTCTTTCTGTTATTCTCCAGGGCATAACTGCCCTCTGATATGCACGTTAATATGTCATAAGCCTCATAGTCAGACTTATTTGGAAAAAACACATCATTCGTTGCAACTAGTGGTATATTGCGCTGATAAGCAAAATCTATTAAAGCTTCTTCAAGCTCTAGCTCTTTATTCAGCCCATGACGCTGCAATTCAACATATAAATGACCATCGAATGCTGAGAGCAGTCTTTTTATCGTTTCTTTATCTTGCTTCAATAACAGTTGAGCCAATATGCCGTCATATCCACCAGTTAAGGCGATTAGGCCTGAACTTAAATTTAATAGCTCATCAAAATCAACGTAAGGAATATCGCTGTTATTCTTGCGCTTTTTAAAAGACTCACTCACCAAGGTGACTAAATTAGTGTACCCTTGTTCATTTTTTGCAAGTAGGAGTATTGATAAATTTTGTTCTAAGTGTCGAACGATAATATTGCATCCTATTATTAGCTGTATTCCCCTACTTGCTGCATATTCTGCAAATTCAAGTGAGCCAAATAAGTTACCTGAGTCAGTAACTGCAACTGCCGGCATTTTGTTCTGCAAACAAAGACCAATCAGCTCCTCAATTTTAACCGAACTCTCAAGCAGAGAATAAACGCTATGAACACGCAAGTGTATGAACATAAAAAACTTTAGATTAGCAATAAAAGGATAACATTAATTTGCTCGTAGGGATATGAAAAGGTCTAACACTGAAATAACACCAAAGAGGCTATTTGAATCTAATTTACTATTCACAATCCCGGTTATTAGCTTGTTTTAAATTGTAATAGTTTAGACTTGATCTGACAAGCAAACAAAGTAAGATAAAAATATAGACAAGTTTTAAAGGAGTGTCAGATATGAATACAACACAAGAAAAAATACTAAAACCAAAGTTGGGATTGCTAGAACTTGCAA
>NZ_JAFEVF010000039.1:0-7329 GCF_048054115.1 Wolbachia endosymbiont of Nasonia vitripennis
TTACTTTGTTTGCTTGTCAGATCAAGTCTAAACTATTACAGCTTATAGTATAGTGTCAGCACTAGGAGTATTAGCTTGGTGGTTAAGTTTTGACACTTCATCACCTTTAGCCATAGGTGGAATTGCTGGTTGTATAGCTCCAGCATTGATTGCGATTTTTCACGTAGGATGTTTGCTATATAAGTTTTGCAAAAGAGATCCTATTGAGGAGGATCATGGAAAAGTAGCAAATTTTTTGAGTTTGATGATATCTACAAGCGCTGCAATTGGAGTTACACTTGCTGGAAGCATAGCTGCTATTTTTCCTAATCCAAAAATAGGATTTACATTAATAAGTGGAATGATAGGGCTGATAGCACCGATTTTAGGGCTTTTTGCAACTGTAGCTATAGTGCATTGTGTAGATGAAACAGCAATTAAATCTGCAGTAAGTGCAATTTCGATTACAGATTCTACATATGTCAAAATATCTCAGGAAGAAGAAGTAGATGAATGTATTACCTTTCCGGAAGAAGAAGTTAATAAAAGTATCATTTTTCCCAAAGTTGAAAAAGTTTTTTCTGCGAGAGAGACGGCAGTTTGAGCTAAGTTAGTGTGCAATGTTGTAATCTGTAAAATTTGACATCAATCACTGATAGTTGGAATATTATAGAGTAGGAATTACTCAAGAAGATGCATAAGTACGATGTAGTGGTAGTAGGTGGCGGTCATGCCGGGTGTGAAGCAGCTACAGCTGCAGCTCGCCTTGGTGCAAACACACTACTTATAACTCACAAAATTTCAACTATAGGAGAGATGTCTTGTAATCCAGCAATTGGAGGAGTTGCAAAGGGTGTTGTAGTTAGAGAAGTAGACGCCCTTGATGGAATAATGGGGAGAGCTATCGACCGAGCAAGCATACACTCGGTCGTTTTAAATGGCAGCAGAGGCGCAGCGGTATGGGGCCCACGTGCACAGGCAGACCGAAAATTATACAAAAAAGCAATACAGGAAATTATTCTAAATTATAACAACTTGACAGTAAAAGAAGAGTCAGTTGACGATTTTCTTATCGAAAGTGATAGCAATGGAGAATCTTATATAAAAGCTGTAATAACAGACTCAGGTGAACGTATACTGACAAGCAGAGTTGTTTTGACTACAGGGACTTTTTTACGTGGTGTGATTCATATAGGAGAGCAAACAACTCCTTCTGGAAGAATGGGAGATAAACCTGCAATAGAGCTTGCAAATACGCTAAAGAAGTATGATTTTAAACTGGGCAGATTACGTACCGGAACTCCACCGAGGCTTGATCGTGGCACTATAAACTGGTCGGTATTACAAGAACAAGTGGGTGACAATCCACCTACACCATTTTCTTATCTTACAGAGAAAATTAACCAGCCTCAGGTTTCATGTTTTATTACTCATACTAATGAACATACACACAAAGTAATTCGAGAGAATCTTCACAGATCAGCTTCTTCATATTTAGATAACGTTATTGCACCAAGATACTGCCCATCAATTGAAACTAAAGTTAAAAAATTTGCAGAAAAAAATAATCACCAAATATTTCTAGAACCAGAAGGGATTGATGATAACACTATATATCCAAATGGAATTTCAAATTCATTGCCCATCGAAGTGCAGTATGAAATGATAAAGAGTATAAAAGGGCTTGAAAATGCAGAAATATTAAGACCTGGATATGCAGTTGAATACGATTATATCGATTCACGAGAGCTATTTCATACTCTCGAAACTAAGAAAGTTAAAGGACTATATTTTGCTGGTCAAATTAATGGTACCACTGGATATGAAGAAGCAGCCGGGCAGGGAATTATTGCCGGAATCAATGCAGCATTCTCTTTATCTCAAAAAAGTTTTGTTCTTCATCGTACAGACTCATATATCGGTGTAATGATAGACGACTTGGTCACTAAGGGAATTGCTGAGCCTTACAGATTATTCACCTCGCGTGCAGAATATAGACTGGCAATCAGGTCAGATAATGCAGATAGAAGATTGACACAAAAAGGTTATGACATCTCTCTTGTGTCGCATGAGAGATACTCTGTTTTGCAGGGTAAACTTAAATCCATTAAGCAACTTGAGGAGAAATTAGAGAGCCTAACAATTACTCCTGAGCAGCTCAGGTCCTATGGCATTAAAATATCTTATGATGGAATAAGAAAAACAGCATTAAATTTGCTCGGTTATCCAAATATTGACTGGAATAAATTACGAGAAATATGGCCAGAGTTAAACATGGATTCCAGTGTCAGCTACTTGCATAACACCAAAGCACCTCTTCCTGTCATCCAAGTAGCTGACACTGGGATCCAGTACTTGAATGATGATAGAATGGATGCAGTTGACACTGAAAAAAATGTAGATTCCAGCGCCATGTGCTGGAATAACACTATAACTGATAGCATAGCCAAGAATGAAATATATGAAGCAGTTGCAATTGAAGCAAAATACAAGCCTTATTTAGTAAGACAAGAAGCAGATATGAAGTTTCTACAAGAGGAAGTTAATACTCAAATTCCAACTAATTTCAACTACTCACAGATTAAAGGCTTGTCAACTGAAGTGATAGAAAAGTTGCAGTCAATAAAGCCAGCAACAATTGGTATTGCGAAGCAAATACAAGGTATCACTCCAGCAGCGATAGTTAGCATATTAGTGTACCTTAGGAATAAGAAAACGAAAATAGCTGCTAATTCTGCGTAAGGTATTCCATGTCAAAAATCGAAGAATTTCGCTCTTTTATGCACGAAATAAATGTTGATGCATTTATGTTGCATACTAAAGACGAGTATTTAAATGAATATTCAAAAGAGTTAGCAGAGTTATGTGGCTTCACGGGAACAAATGGGCTACTTATCGTTACAAAGAGTAATAAGTGCCCATTTTTTACAGATGGACGCTATATCACACAAGCTCGCAGTCAGCTCGATCAGGGCAGTTTTCGAGTATATAATATACAAGAAGAGGATCCACACAAATGGGTAAAAGCAAACTTAACATTGACTACCTCACTGGGTTACTATCCGCAATATTTTACTATGAAGGACATAAGAAAATATGAAGGCATTTGTAAACTAGTACCATACTTAATTAAAAAAGATAGTAGTCATAAAGCACAAACAATAGTCTCACATGTATCTGGTGAGAGTGGTAAGGATAAATGTGAAAGAGTAGCTAAAAACATAGAGGCTGAAGCAGTGCTTCTGACTGATCCAAATTCAATTTCGTGGTTATTAAATTTAAGAAATGAAAGCGCTGAATACACTCCTTGTATATTGGGTCGTGCAATACTTTATAAAAACGGCAATGTTGATTTATTTATTCAAGATAAAGAACATTCAACCGTACAAGCGGATTTAGATAATCATGTTAGTATTTTTGATATTTGTGAATTGGAAAGCTCTCTGTGCAAGATAAATTCAGTGATGATAGATCCAACGACAACTCCAATGAGCATTATGAATGCAATAGATTCCTTGTATAACCATTATTTAAATGAAAAATCAGCTTCGGTGTCATTCCAGCGCTTGACCAGAAATAAAAAAGCATGGATCCCAGTGTCAAGCACTGGGATGACAATAAGTAATGAAAGAGGTCTAATAGAAAATAAGCAGATAATTGAGAAGGAGGATCCTTGTTTGCTTCACAAAGCAGTAAAAAATCAAACTGAAATAACTGGAGCTATAAGTGCGCACATCAAAGATGGAGTAGCAGTTATAAATTTTCTATATTGGCTTGAAAACAATATTGACAGTGAAATTACTGAGCTTGAAGCTGAAGAAAAAGTTTTAGAATACAGAAAAGAGCAGAATTTGTTTAAGCAACCGAGTTTTCCAACAATTTCAGCATTCAACGAGAATGGAGCAATCATTCATTACCGTGCAAGCAATAAGACAAATAAAGTCATTCAAGAAGATGGGCTGTATTTAATTGACTCTGGTGGTCAGTACCTTGATGGCACAACCGATATTACAAGAACTATAGCAATTGGTAGTCCAACCAATGAGCAACGAGCTCACTACACAATAGTATTAAAAGCTCACATTGCGATAGCAAGTGCGGTCTTTCCTTCTGGCACTACTGGTGGAGAATTGGACATATTAGCGCGTATACATTTATGGAAATTTGGAATGGATTACATGCACGGTACAGGACATGGAGTAGGAAGTTACCTTTCGGTACACGAAGGACCGCAAGCAATATCAAGAGGAAATAAAGTGGAACTCATTCCAGGCATGATACTTTCTAACGAGCCTGGTTATTATATTCCAGAAAAGTATGGAATAAGGATTGAAAATCTTATGTATGTTGAAAAGCGAGAAAACGTCTTCTTAAGCTTTAAACAATTGACCTCTGTTCCTTATGATAAAAAGCTAATAGATATACAAATGCTTACTGAAGATGAAGTTAAATGGATAAATAGCTATCACCAATTTGTTTATAAAAATATAGAAAATGGCATAAAAGATAAGGAATGGTTAAAGAGAGTATGTGAACCTTTAAAATAGTTAATTTGTCATTTAATCAAGTATTAATATAGTTGTTCTTGTATTGTTTTTAATTAAAAACAATATATAATATTAGTTTCAAATAGGTGTAATTATGACAGATAAAGTGCAGGATGATGAATTTATGAAGCAGTACATGGATACTTGCAAAGAGCAAATAGAAAAATTGGCAAGCGACCCTAATTTGCTTCAACAGACCTTAAAGCCATTCATGCAAATGTCTCAGCAGCTTATGGCTGGCGGTATGTTAGAAGGAAATATGCCTAGTATGATACCTGATGTTGATAGCATGGATATCAACAAGATGATTGCTCAGATGCAAGGAATGATTAGCTACATAAGGAAGGACTATAAGAGGATCATGGAAAAAGATAGCTCACAAATTAAAGAGCTTGATGATTCTAGCAAAAAACTGAGAGGTATGGTCAAGAGATTGATAGATAAAGTTGAAGCTAAGTAGTATTTATTCATATCAAATTTGCTTAATAATAGTGAGGCTGAAATTTGGTATCGCCATTAAAGTTAAATAAAAACATAAAGAGATGATTGAACTTAAAAGCCAAGAAATTTGTCCAAATGGAAATAAGAAAAATTTGATTATTTTTTTTCATGGTTGGGGTTCAAGTGGCGATAATTTCGCTCACCTTGCTAAAGTTATGAGCAAATTTTTACCCGATTCATGTTTTGTGGTACCGAATGCTCCGTTTGAGAGGGAAATAGGTGATGGTTATCAGTGGTTTAGTTTAGAGGATCGTAGTGAAGAAGCACTATATAATGGGGTGAAAAATGCTGCATCAATTGTAAATCATTTTATTGATACAAAATTAAAGGAGCTTAATTTAAAAGATACTCAGCTTTCTTTAGTTGGATTTTCTCAAGGGGCAATGCTTGCAATACATGTGGCTCTTACCCGGCTTCAGTCTTGTGCGTCAGTTGTTGCGTATTCTGGTAGATTTCTTTCGCCTTCAAAAACTGCACCGGAGATAAAATCAAAACCTAACATATGTATTATTCATGGTGACGCTGATGATGTGGTACCTTTTTCTTCCCTTGATTTAGCGGTTAAAGCTCTGAAAGAAAATGGAGTAAACGCTCAAGGATACCCAATTCATGGATTAGGCCATATTATTAATGAAGAAGGAATAAGGTTAGGGGTTGAGTTTATCAAGAAGAATTTTGGAAATTAATTTCCATGCACTTGTTTTGCTTTGGTTACGGATATGTAGCTAAATTTCTATCGAAAAAATTGCTAAATTTAGGCTGGAAAGTTAACGGTACATCAAGAAATAAAGATATACAACTTTTTGATTATGAAAAGGTTGATCAAGATCTGCTTAAAAGCGTAACGCATGTTTTAGTTTCTATTCCTCCAGACGGCGATGATGTTATGGAGAGATACGGTCATTGTCTGGAGAATATTAAATGGCTTGGTTATCTGTCTGCAACTAATGTTTATGGTGACCACTGTGGTAATTGGGTGAATGAGGAATCTGAAACAAAGCCTATAGAAATTAGAGGAGAAAAGCGCCTTGAGTCTGAAAAGAAGTGGCTAAGTAGCAAATTGCCTGTACATATTTTTCGTTTGGCTGGGATATATGGTCCTGGTAGAAATGCGCTAATTGACCTGCAGCTTGGCAAAGCAAGAAATGTGAAAAAAATTTTTTCTCGTGTTCATGTTGAAGATATATCGAATATTTTATTTTCTTCCATGCAAAATATAAAGCCTTATGAGATATACAATTGTGCAGATGATTTACCTGCTACGCAATCTGAAGTGGTCACGTATGCAGCCGAGCTTCTCAATATTAGCCCTCCAGAGCCAGTTGAGATTTCTTCCGTACCAAATTACGCACGGGGTTTTTATTTAGGGTCAAAAAAAGTAAGCAATACTAAAATTAAAAAAGACCTTGGTGTCTCTCTAGTTTATCCTGATTACAAGGTGGGTTTAAAGAGTTTGTATATATTAGAATAGAGAAAATAGATTGCCAGATGCAAAAATTTTTCTTGAATGTTCCTTGTTTTGATGTAGTACCACTAGGCATACTATTATATAGAGGTAAATATGTTCAGCAATCAATCGCTCCCGGTTGAAAATATTCTATTACATCAAGCCGCTTATAATGGTAACATAAATGAAGTTAGGTTATTACTTAATGTAAAAACTGATATCAATATCAAGGATAAAAAAGGATTTACAGCCTTGCATTTTGCTGTTTATTCAGGACATTTAGACGTAGTAAAGTTACTAATCAGTAAAGAAGCTAATATTCATGCAAGAACTACTAAAGGCAGTACAGTTTTACACTTTGCTGTTGTAGCTAAAAGCAAAGCTATAGTAGAGGAGTTAATTAAAGCGGGAGCTGATCCCAATATAAAAGACTGTACTGATGGTAAGACACCTTTACATATTGCTGCTCAAAATGGACTTGTAGAAGTTGTAAAGGTGTTACTTAATACTCAAGAAATTGAGATTGATGCTAAAGACAATGAATTTGGTATAACAGCTCTGTACTTAGCCTCTCAGAACGGACATACTGAAATAGTTGAACTATTAATTAGCACAAAAAATGCTGATGTTAACATAGTAGATAAAAAAAATAATGTCACACCCTTGTATCTAGCTGCTCAGAATGGGCATGAAGCAGTAGTCAAGTTGCTTCTTGATAATGGTGCTAAGGTCAATGGCTGTGATACCAGTATGAATCCTTTGTGTATAGCTATTGATAATGGCCATAAGAAAATAGTTGAGTTATTACTTAGTTGTAATAGTTTAGACTTGATCTGACAAGCAAACAAAGTAAGA
>NZ_JAFEVF010000040.1:0-6791 GCF_048054115.1 Wolbachia endosymbiont of Nasonia vitripennis
ACCTTTTTTGATAGTATGCATATTGCTTATCAGAAAAATATTGATAGCATTAAACAGGATGCTGATTTTGGTTTTGACTTTGTTAATTCTTCTGTCAGTTAATTCATGCCTGTCAGATCAAGTCTAAACTATTACATCAATATTGGCAATACACCTCTACATATAGCAGCTATGAAAGGTAATGAAAAAATGGCAAGATTACTGCTAGAAAAAGATGCTGATCCTAATATTAAAAACCTTTCAGGAGATACTCCTTTACAAATAGCTGAGATAATTGAAAACTCTACAGTTTTTATGCTTGAAAAGGATACAAATTCAGTACTTCTTGTGAAAAAAGGAGTTAAGGAGCTTTTGTCACAACATGTGAAGAACAACAAACCTAGCTCATCAGTAGATAAAATTGACGTATCTGTTCAGCAGAGTAGCAAAATAAGATAGATGAGAAAACTAGTTTGTGACATTGGCGTCCAGTTAAATTTACATGGATTCCAGTGTCAAGCACTGGAATGACATTATGGAAGCTGTGATGACAAGGAAGGAAGCACTAGAAAGAAATGGGTGTCACGCACTGGGATGACATTATGGGAACTGAGATACAAGAAAAGAAACACTGGTTTGACATGCATCTGAACAGATACTCTCAGTGATGTAAATTCAACTTTACCCCATTTGCAACCATCAGGGTCCTTTGACTATAATCCTAACAATTCTTTTCTAATTTCTTCTTTAATTGTATCAATAATCTTTTGATCAAGTTTATTTATTAAGGAATCATCAATACCTGTAATATCATCTGGATTTTGTATCATTTTTTCAATAGCATCATCTATTTTTTTTACTCTTTTTTCATTAATTTCCTCAAATATAGGTTTAATTTTCACATAACCAGGAGCGCCCTTGCTATAATTTTTGCTGCTTTCGTTGATACAACCACCAGCACCATATGTTTTATTCACGTAGTTTTTACTACATTTTGTTACATCTTTATACCCAATCTCACCATTTTCTATATATGCTATTTTATTATCTTTACTAGAGTTTAGCTTGTCCCCTTTCTTAATTTCTTCTTTTAATTTTAAACTTTGTTCATGAATTATTGTATCTTTGTAATTCTTTCCCCCATAGGTTCTGTATGTACCTCCGCCTGCAACAGTAATTAAATCTTTACAAATTGTTTCTGAAGAGTCTCTGCACATTTTTATTAAAGTTGGTCCCCCATCCTTGTTAGATTCATCATCTTCTTGTCCACCACCTCCTTCTGTCACTTTTACTTTAATATATGGATAACTAGGGTTGACTCTCAGTTTAGCTTTAATGTAATCACCTGGCATTCCTAGTCTACTTACAGTAGACTGAGCTTTATCAGCTATATGACCAGCTTCACCACCTCCCCATGCTTCTATTTCAACGTAATCATACATTGACAGATCATCTGTATAGCCATCTCCAAGCTCATAAAGTTTTTGATCCCTGTTTTCAATAATCTGCTTCTTATGTTTCAATTGTGCTATTATTATTTCACGTAATCTCTTTTTTAAACCCTCTAAATCGAACCTACACAATTTATCAGCATAAAAGACTTCTGTTCTATTTGATTTAATTGGATGATCTAACTTCTTTACAACTCCATTTTCATCCTGTGAAACTCTTAAGTAAAAAGGCTTGTTGTCCTTGTTCACATACTGTGTTGAGCGACTACACACTCCATCAAAGCAGAGGCAACCATCATCACCATGATTACAGTTTTTTTCTTCATACTTTCCATCTGTTAACTCATATACTATTTTGCATTTGTCACAATTTTGTTTTGTATCTACCTCTTTATCCTCTTTTGCCATGCAATTGTCTCTAGGCTTATTTTCTTCAGGAATAGAAATATATCCTTTCTTATTGAATATTATTTCATTCAGTGCATCTTGTGGCTTTGCTAAAACATCAACTAATTCAATAATTCCCCCTTTTTTGCAAGGAAAATAATAAGATTGATTTGATTCTTTCGAGTAAACAGTATTGTGTTTAGCATAGCTTGCTCTCATTGACTTCAGTGATATTAGCTCACTTCCTTTTTCAAGAACGAATTCCTCCGGTTCTGGCTGCCAACCAGAAAGGCATAGCATTTTACTTTTAGGATTTTCTTTATATTTTATTTCTACTTTTGGATATCCTGAGCCATTTAGTTTGCACTTACCATTCTGAAGCTCTTTACATTCTGTTTCAATATCGGGAACATATCCATATTTTTCTAGAACTTCAAATTGCGAATTATTTTTTAATATACCTTCTATTACGCTATCGATGTCGCTTTTACTGTTACTGCTATCAGTTGTTTTTGCCACTATTGCTGGCTTTACTACTTTTAAAGGTAGATGGCCAACATATGTAGGAGAATTTTTATTAACATAAAAAGTACAGATGCCATTACTGTGAGTTCCACGTGCGTCATAAGTACAAACGTTCTCACTCATCTTCATTTTTACTTTTAGCGTATTTTCATTTACTACCTTTATTTCCTCAGGCTTTGGAGCAGTTGGTGATGGAAAACAACGGGCAGGAAATTGTAATTTTCTTTTTGATTCTTCTTTTTCAGTACCATAATATTCAGCGCAGAGCTGACCTTTTTTTCTATAAGTTTTAAAGTGATGGTGGGTATCTTTATCTGGAATAGAGTATGTAGCACTTTGAATGTTTTTATTACTTGAAATAACGCGTGGAAAAGGTAGCTCTCTTCTTTCTTTCAGCTCACCAATAATGACTCCAACTCTTGGATGGAAATAATCATTTTCTTCATTTGTTATAGGAACAATTCTAACTTGTGGTGGTGACATCGCAAGTTGTTCACAAAATGGAGGTGGGCCAGGTGCAAGTGGTACAGGCACACATTGTACTTTGGTTTGATAGCAGGTATCGCAAACATTTTCCATATTCCCTGGACGGAAAATATTTTCCCCTGAAAAGATTCTAGAAAGACCTCCAAAAAAAGTGTCCATACAAGCCCCTTTCTGACTGCAAGCACATATTTTAGGGGCATTAGCAAATTTTACTTTTTCTTCATCAGTAACACCATCTGCCCACTCCCATTCAAGGCCTTGAGCAATTTCTCCTCCAGCTTTTGTTTTATCTCCTTCCCAGTCGATAAAAACTGCTGCAGAAACTCCAGCACCACTGCTCTGTGTTCCATACACATGACGACAGGACGTTTCGCTAGGTAATTCATGACAATTTTCCCACTCATAATTGCAAACCTTAATTTTCGGATTGAAGTAACCGTCTAATCCTTGATCTTTTACCACCGTTACTTTAATTTCTTTTAATAGATGAGGATCAAAATTCAAGCTACCCCACTTGCCAGTAATGAAGTTCCAAAAACCTTTACCTACTTTACTTCCTGTAGCTTCAGTATTTGTACGAAAATATATATCTCCGCAAACATCAGAATATCCACTATTTGCACCAAGCAAAACCAACATTAGAAAAAAAAATTTAGCTTTGAACTTTACATTTCTCATAAAATACCGGTAACCACTTACTCACTTTTTCGCCTTTTTCCTTTATTGCTTCATACATATACTTTATAGTCTCTTTATTAGCTGAAAGTACATGTATTTCTTTCATATTCTTCAAATCTAGATTTAAAGTTACTAAACCTTTGTATTGCTTTATCAAAAATAAACCTTCCTGTGTTGGTGTTTGCAAAATGACATTCAGTTCCTCTTTCGACAGAGAAAATGCTTTCATGTATAACCTGTTTGCATTTATGTTCGGCATCAGGATTCTCGTATCGACATGCTTATCTAAATATTGAGTAAACTTGCTAGCAAATGCTAGGTTTAAGTTTTCAGTACTTAGAATTACTACAACATTTAACTTTGTCATTCTTTGCATCCAGTCGTCAAACTCTCCCTCTGTAGGAAAAATATTACTTATCTCCCATGCTTCATCCAAAACAAGTATTGCAGGTGAGCCATCACATTTTGCTTCGAAAGAGTATAAGAAATAGTAAAGTATCACGGACATACATTCTTTTTGCTTAGTGAGATTTGCAGTATTGAGGGATATAGTTTTTGTTCCCCAGTCAATATCTGACTCATCACCATCTTGGAATAAGTAAGCAAATTCACCTTCACCACACCATTTACTTATTTTGCCTCCAAGAAGTAAAAGCACTTCAGAAATTTGAGAAATAGATCGCGATTCTCTTGGTATAGCAAATATAGAATCTACAATTTTTTTTGTCTTTTCTTCTACGTCTACCAAACTTGCATCTGCAACCATCCTTTTGATCAATTCAACAAGCATATTGCGATTAGAAGCACTATCTTCAATGTTCAGTGGGTTAAATTTTAGACTTTTATCTTTATATTTTGGATCAATTATGTAATATTGGCCGCTTACTGCTTTAGTAAATATTATTGATTTTCCAGTATTATCCAATATAACAATCCTAGGGTTAAATTTTCTTGATTCCGAAAGTAAGAAATTGATCAGTGAGGTTCTACCTGAATTTGGAGCTCCAAGTATTGTGGTATGACCATTATTTTTCTTTCCATGAAAGTTAAAAAAGTAAGGACTGCCTTTTTTTGAAAAAAAAACTGTTACTGCTTCTTTCCATCTTCCTCCTTTTAACGTACCTGATGTAAAATCATGCAACATAGCAAAGCTGCAAGCATATTTTTCTAATATATTTTTTGGTTGTGTAACAAAAGCAAAGTTTCCAGGAAGCTGTGCCCAAAAATGATTTTCCATGTGCAGATCAGTTCTAAACATCATCAACCCGATTAACGACATTACAGAGGATAAATCGCTGATATTTTTAGCTAACCTATTCTTATCATCTGCAAAGATTGTAACAATAATTTTCTGTTGACAAAAATCCATAGCAGAAATTTTTTCAAGCTCTATTATTTCATTTATTCCTGAGTTTTGAAGTAAGGTATTGTCCTCACTGATTTGCAGTATATTAATTTGTTTTTTAAATTCTTTTACTGCTTTATTATTACTAGTAAATATTATTATTTCTGTGATGATAAGCTCAGAGTCAAGTTGCAAACACCTATCTATATTTTCTAAGGGGATTTCTCGATATTCCTTTATGCAAAAAATAGAACCAAACTTCTGTTGACCTTCAAACGATGTTTGAAATTTATTGAAACCAAAAGCTACTTTTAAATTTTTAACATGCTGCGATAGATCCCTTTCACATATTGGATAATCTTTGTGCGTTAATGTAATAATGTAATGGAGAAATTCCATCATTTGAGAATATATTTTGCCTTCACTAGACCTAAGGCCCAGTTTTTTAGCTCCAAAAGGTTCTAAATCTTTTTGAATCAGGTCAGTTATTTTTTGTAATTCTTGATGATTTTTTTGTAAAAATAACTTGTGCCTATTCTTTATCCTGCCAAAAAAAAATGCATTATTAATATGTTTGCCAAAATCACTAAGTAACACCACAATGTATAACTCATTTATATACTGTAGTTTACTATCAACTAGTTTATTAAACCACGTTGAGTGTAGCTGATCGGAAAAGTCTGCAGTTTTATTCCACTGTAAGCTCAGTTTATTGCGCTTACGGACAGTGTGAATCCAAACTGTAAAATATAAACTCTGGATATTTTTTGATATACTTTTTCTAATTTCAGTTCTAAGATCACCATAGTTATCAACTGAAGAATAGTCTTCTAACTTGATTATTTTTAACAATTCCCCCTGTTTTGTTAGTATAGTTTCTTCATCGTAGTGGCAAGCATAAGGGATAAAATCTAAATTAATACTTTCTAGTAACGCTAAATTGTTCTTTTTTTCAGAATTAGAGCTAGTGGCCGGTACTTTTGGTTGCATACAACATTATGTGTATTCAATAAAAAGATAATTAAAAAACATAAAAATACTATCTTAATTTTTATCTTTTTTTTCGCTGTCGGGCTGTAATTTTATATCTTTTGCAAAGTTGAATTTTTCTTTCAAGTAATCTGTTGCTTTTTCTGTACTCCCAAACATCATGATCAGTACACCAAACAGTATCATGAAGAAAATTAGACCTCTGAACACTACTGCAAGTATCACTGTAGCTATACATAACCCTATAATTGTCGAAGGATTCATATTTTCCATAGTATCTTTAACTGAAAATGAAGAAATAAGTTCTTTCAACGTTCCTGGTATATTTTTCAATTCATCACTTGCTTTGCTAGAACATGACATGAAGATAAAACTTAACAGGGCTACAATAGCAAAAACTCTACCCAATTGAATACGCATCAGCTAAATACCTTTAAGATACTCCTTAACTGTAACAATTTTTACATCAATAGGCAAGAACCGAATTCACTTGCTCACCATAAGTAACTCATATTTAACTTTTATCACTGTGTTAGCCCTTTATTATCAACAAGAGGACTCACACTAATGGATATCAATTTACTTGACAGAATATTTGAACACAATTCAGCAGCAGCAGCTGTAGCAAACACTGCAGCCACCACAAACAGTCCTGCTCCTACTAATCCTGATGTCATTGCTCCTGCAACAATGCACCCTATTGCTAAGAGAGCAGAACTTGTTACAAGTGCGACGTGAAGATTTTTGTTTTTGATTTTACTATTATTTTCATAATTATTGGATTGCATTGTATCTTTTACCTTACTGCCTGTGTAATAGTTTAGACTTGATCTGACAAGCAAACAAAGTAAGATAAAAATATAGACAAGTTTTAAAGGAGTGTCAGATATGAATACAACACAAGAAAAAATACTAAAACCAAAGTTGGGATTGCTAGAACTTGCAAAGCA
>NZ_JAFEVF010000041.1:0-6244 GCF_048054115.1 Wolbachia endosymbiont of Nasonia vitripennis
CCTTTTTTGATAGTATGCATATTGCTTATCAGAAAAATATTGATAGCATTAAACAGGATGCTGATTTTGGTTTTGACTTTGTTAATTCTTCTGTCAGTTAATTCATGCCTGTCAGATCAAGTCTAAACTATTACACCTCAAGCTATTCAGACCTGCGCTTGCTTTATTTACAGCAAGTTTATCCAAATACTAAAATGGGTTTTGATGTTAAGGCAGGAGTTTCTGGTATTGCAAACTTAAAGGCACTAGACATAGAAAAGTTAGAAATGGAGAAGTGGTATTTTATCATAAAGAATCAGGAGTTTGGATCATTTGAATATGGTAAAGGAAGTTTAGTTAGTCAGAGTATGTTAATTAACACTTCAAAAATTTATACAGCTGCTGGGGGAATAAATGGTCATTGGACAAACTATGCAAATCTGCGCGGTAATGGAAAAAAAGATGATGACCCTGGGTATGATAAGGACAAGGTATTTTGGGTAAAACCCAATGTTTACAGCGACTATAATGGACTAGAGCTGAAGTTAAAACAACCAATGATAAACTATATTTCTCCTGAAATTCATAACTTTCAACTTGGATTCAGTTATGTTCCAGGTAAAAATAATTTACAATATAATAATTTAATAGCCGCTGGTCTTTCCTATAAAAATGCCCTATCAGATGAAATAAATTTTACTACTGCTTTGACTGGTGAATTTGCAAGGGAAAATTTAACTGATTGTACAAACAAAAATTCTAGCGATCTTCAGTGTCATAATCAATTACTACACTGGAATTTTGGTGTGAAACTAAAGCTTTTTGAACTTGATTGCATTTTGTCGTACGGGAATGGTGGTAAATCTGGTGAGAAGCGTAGTCATGAAACAAATAATATGCATTATGTAAATGCAGGTATTGCTTATCATTCTGATTCTCGTAAAGTGAGCTTAACATATTTTAATAGTGTTAGGGATATTGCAGACAAAGGTACAAACGAATTAACATCACAGGCTTTCAGTCTTGAATATCCATTAGCTGTTGGTACTTCATATTACTTTGATATTGTAAGATTTAGTACTAAGGAGCTTGCAGTGGAAGATAATAACTCCGGATATGTGCTTTTGGCCGGATTGAAGCTAAGTTTTTAGTGAAGTAACTGGTATGTAAGTATTGTAATAATGAGAGTAAAATTGAGTTGTTAATATATGTGCTATTTGATATTATAAAAATAACTATTACATAAGATTTTCAATAAAAAGACATTCTGTTACTAATCCAAGTGTAGAAGAAAACGGTTATTAATTAGCAAACCAAGCCCTTCAGTAAGCGCATCTCTTCAGGTGCTCTTTTTTTCTTTTTTATATATAAAAAAATTAGATAGTATTGTGAGTGCGGTTTTTTCTGTGTTCTGATGCTTTTCAATTCTATAGCTTTTGTATTGAATTTCCTTTTTTTACTACTATTTCTCTATATTGTTGTAAGAAAGAACAGAAAATTTAGTGAGAATCTTGAGAAGAATTTACTTAAAGTAGAACATGAACTTCAAGAGGCAAAACAGTCTTTAGTAGATAAAAATAAGGAAATAGTTGATTTGAAAGTGAGGAACGCAGAACTTGAAGTAATTCTTCAAAAAGAGCGTGAAGAAAAGAAAAAGGAAATAGAATTACTAACAAAAGCAGAGGAGAGGCTTACGAACACTTTTAAAGCACTTTCTCTTGATGCTCTTCAGGTAAACAATAATAATTTTCTGAACTTAGCAAAAGAAGTGATCGATAATAAGCTAAAAGAAACAGAAAGTGACTTCAAAAAAAGGCAAGCAACGATCAACGAAGTTATCACTCCAATAAAAGAAAAATTAGAAAAATTCGACAGTGAAATACGTGAGCTAGAGAAGGAGAGGGTAGGGGCCTATGAAGGTTTAAGGGAGCAAATTGGAGCATTAATGAGTCAAACCTCTAACCTTGCTAACGCCCTGAGGAAACCTCACATTAGGGGTAAGTGGGGTGAAATGCAGCTCAAAAGAGTGGTAGAAATGGCGGGAATGGTTGAATATTGCGATTTTTTTACTCAAGCTTCAGTGGTTGATAAAAATGAGGATAATTTGTTACGTCCTGATTTAATAATAAAAATGCCATCAGGAAAGCAAATAATAATAGATGCTAAAGTGCCACTTGATTCTTATATGGATGCTATGTCACAAAATGATTTGCAGATACAAAGGGAAAAGTTGAAGAATCATTCTCTGGCGATAAAAAAACATATAAACGATCTAGGCAGAAAGGAATATTGGAACCAATTTGAAAATACGCCAGAGTTTGTGGTGCTTTTTTTAACAGGAGAAGGGGTTTTCAGCGCAGCACTAGAATGTGAACCAGCTTTGATAGAAATTGGAATAGAAAAAAAAGTAATTATTGCAACACCAATCACTTTAATCGCGCTACTTAGGGCAGTAGCCTATGGATGGAAGCAAGAGATGATAGCTGAAAATGCAAAGAAAATAAGTGAACTAGGCCATATTTTATATGAGCGAATCTGCACAATGGGCGAAAATTTTGATAATTTACGCAGAAGCTTAAAAAGTGCTGTTGATCATTACAATAAAACTGCTGGTTCGCTTGAGGCAAGAGTGTTTCCTGCTGCCCGAGAATTCAATAAGCTTGGTATACATGCAAAAAATAAAGAACTCACTGCTGCAAAAGAGTTGGAATCTTTACCACGCAGTTTACATGCTGAGAGGTTGAAAGTAGATTAGTATTTCAGGTCTCCTTAACTTACATTTGCTGATTAAAACAACTTTCTAAAAATTTTTTTTATATAGCTCAATTTCTGCACATCATTTGCTGCATAAACAGGTATAGTTTGTTGCTCAGTACCAGGTATTTCTACAAAAATTTTGCCCACTTCTTGACCTTTTTTAATTGGTGCGGGTACCATATCTTTATACTCAATACGCACTTTAATTTTATCATGTAATCTGCGGTTATAAGTTATGGTAACATCGTTTGCAACTGTAACGGGCACTTTTTTATCTTTTCCATAAACAATATTTATTTCTTCAACTACGCTATCCTTAGCAAATATTTTCTTGGTATTAAAATGATTTAAGGAATATTGTATTAGTCTTTTTGCTTCCTCTATTCGCTCTTTCTCGGTGTCCAAACCATTCACGACAGCAAAAATTCTTCTATCGTTCCGTTTTGCAGATGCTATAATGCCATAACCACCAGCACTTGTATGACCTGTCTTTAGACCATCAACTCCAATATCATGGAAAAGTAAAAGATTTTTATTTTTTTGTACAATATCGTTATATGTCAAATATTGTTCAGAGAATAGATCATAGTATTCAGGAAAATCAGTAAAAATCCTTTTTGCCAGTGTTACCAAGTCTTTTGCGCTCATAAAATGGTTTTCATCTGGCCACCCGCTTGAGTTAACAAAATGACTATCATTAAGATTTAAATCTTGTGCAACTTCATTCATTTCAGCAACAAAATTCTCCTCTGATCCTGCAATACCCTCGGCTAGCGCTATGCATGCATCATTACCTGAGGCAATTGTAACTCCTTCAAGTAGTTCTTTTACCGTAACAAATTGACCTTCTTTCAAAAACATAGAAGAGCCTTTCCTTTCCCATGCTTTTCTACTTACTCGAAATTTATCTTCCATTTTTATTATTCCAGCTTTTAGATAATCAAAAGCTACATATAAAGTCATCAATTTGCTCATTGAAGATGGGGCCATTTTTTCCCTGGAATTGTGTTCAAAAATGAACGAGTCTGAAGCTAAATCTAAGACAATTGCTTGCTTTGCTTTGGTTCTAAACTGATATGAGTATGAGTAAAAAGGAAATATAAAAATTAATAGCAAAGTTACTAATTTGCTTAACATATTTATAATTTTAAATTTATAGTGTACTAATTAATAGTATGATTTTGCACGAGCATTTCAATAGATCTCTCGCATAAAACTTCCTTGACAAACTGCGCCAGCCCCCTTATTATGACAATAAGAGTATTTATCCTTGTTTTCGATCCGCGCGGGTTCAACAACAAAAATTCAGTAAAAAACTCAGATATTTATTGGCAAATTACATAAAAATTATAGCGGCTGCATGTCTTTTTTATTTTTTCTACATTCAGCCAAAACGCGCTTATTTTAAGCGTTAGCACATTATTACAGCGCCAATTTACATTATTATAGGGTCAAAACTCGTTACACGGGGTTTTTTTTGCCTTTTTTTTTCGCTTGGTAAATTTCTTAACATTTACAGCTAAAGCTTCAGGCCAGCACTTGATGCTGGAAATTTTTTGAGCACAAAAGTTATGCTAGGTTTTTGTTGGTAAGAAAGGCTGGATCCCATTGTGTCAAGCACTGGGATGACATAGAAAGAGCACTGGGATAGAGGCTACTTGAATGACAAGAAGGAGGGAGCAGGGGATGACAAGAGAGGGGCTACTTTCATTTGCTGTCTTCAAAAATTTACAATTATGCTTCATGTGTTTTATTAAATATTTTACTTAAAAATTCAATTTCTTATTATAAGAGATAAGCAATTCATGAATAATGAAAGATTACAAAAAAGGTCATAGAAAGCGCCTAAGAGAGAGAATTATTTCAGATAACGGACAATCATTACTTGATTATGAGATTTTAGAACACATTTTATATTCAGCATATAGTAGAATTGATGTAAAGCCAGTAGCAAAGAATTTGATAGAAATTTTCGGCAGTTTGAATAAGGTTTTTAATGCCGATTTAGAAGCACTGCAGAATATCGAAGGAGTTAGTAATGCAGCTATATCTGCTATCTTTTGTGTTAAACAGGCTTTTGTTCGTTCTGCACGAGAAGAAGTAAAGGACCTACCTATAATCAATAATTGGGAAAAATTGCTTGATTATTTAAAAGCAAGTATAGGAAGCCTTAATAAAGAAAATTTTCGCGTTATCTATATGAATAAAAGATATCGTCTAATAGCAGAAGATCTACAAAACTTTGGTACAATAGATCAAACTCCTCTTTATGTTAGAGAGATCATAAAACGCGCTCTTTTGATTGGCTCAACATCGATTGTAATATCCCACAATCACCCAAGTGGAGATATACAGCCTTCAAGTAGCGATATGTTTCTCACCAGACAGCTTGCAGAAGCTTGCAAAAGCATAGGAATAGAATTAATAGATCATATTATTATCACATTTAGTAGCTATTTTAGTTTCAAGGAAAATAGGCTTTTATTAGAGTAGATCTAAAATTGCTTTTGCCATTTTTCTTATTATGGAAGTAAAGCTATACATGAGGTGGTTGCCAGTGGAACAAAAATTTTCCTTCTGGAAGACAATGTGTGATTTAGGTGGCGTAATAGTGGCAAATTGAAAGAAATACATGGTATTTGCCACTATTAGAAATCTCCTGTTTTGATAAGACTTATGAGGTCTTTATTGGTTTTTTGAATTTTGTTGAAGCACTCACATGCTTACTCTAATATTTTGTTCACAGAGCCTAGTTAGCTCAATTTCAACGTTAATTTGTGAAGCTCTGAGTTCTGTTAGGGGATTTTCTGGTTGAATATCTAGCTTATTCTGTATGTTCGGTAAACAAATTAAAGCCGAATCAAAAATTTCATCATACTGCTCTGCTTCATGCACACAATTGATTATTTCCTTCACATCTTGCGGCGTATCTTTTAATATTGCTCTTATTTGGTTTAGGTTTTGACGAATTTTTTCCTGATATCCAGCAATTCTCTCTTGATATATATCAATCATTTTTTGACATGAGGTGCCTCTAAATGGGTGTTCTGCTTTTTCCTTTATGTAGGAGCTCTGAAAATTTTTGCAATTAAGGAATGCTTCTCTACATTTTTTTATGTCACTAATTATACTGGTTATTGACTTACTTGCTTTCTCATGCTCTTCTTTTTTGATTATACATTCATTCTTTGTTTGGCTCATTTTATCATACAGATTTCTGCATTCTTTATATGATACCAGCGGTTGTAGTATTCCTTCCTCTACACCTTTATTATAAAAATTCTTCAACTCATCGCTTGATAGTATTCGTATAGCATCTTCCCTTTTACCTTGTGATTTAGGATACTTTTTGTTCAGTGAACTAATATAATTTGTAATAGTTTAGACTTGATCTGACAAGCAAACAAAGTAAGATAAAAATATAGACAAGTTTTAAAGGAGTGTCAGATATGAATACAACACAAGAAAAAATACTAAAACCAAAGTTGGGATTGCTAGAACTTGCAAA
>NZ_JAFEVF010000042.1:0-6036 GCF_048054115.1 Wolbachia endosymbiont of Nasonia vitripennis
CAGTTAATTCATGCCTGTCAGATCAAGTCTAAACTATTACAGTTAAAGTCTAGCATATTGTTTGAATCAAGAAAATTAGTACAAAGCCTTTCAACAAACGCTCAAGGCAGTTATATATTGATACTGACACAAAAATCCTTTAATTAAATTTCTCTCTCCTTAGCTTACACGATCCTCATTTTGAAATAAGTAATAATTTATTATAGTCTTGATATTTAAATATTTTGTATCTGCTGTAATGATTTCACTTCCAATTTGCTATTCTTTACATATTGAATTGCAAGCGCTAACGCTTTACTCCCAGAAGCTGTGGTGCTATAAGCTATATTTTGCAAAATAGCAGTTCTCCTGATATCTTTGCTATCTGAGACTGACTTTACACCTTTTGAGGTATTGATCACTAGGTTTATTTTTCCATCTTTGAGCATATCAACTATGTGGGGTCTGCCTTCTCTCACTTTATTTACAGCTTTTGCAGCAATGCCGTTATTGTTCAGATGCAAAGCTGTGCCTTTGGTGGCATATATTTCAAAACTCAGTTCTTTCAACATTCGTACAACAGGCAATATATACTCTTTATCATCATCTTTTACTGAAACCAGAGCTGTTCCTTCTGTTGGTAACTTGTATCCTGCAGCCATGTGCACTTTTGCAAGTGCAGCTCCGAAAGATAAGTCAATTCCCATCACTTCTCCTGTTGATTTCATTTCAGGACCAAGTAAAGTGTCAATTCCCGAAAAACGCGTAAATGGAAAAACAGCAGCTTTAACTGCAAAATGATTGAAAGGCT
Organism: Wolbachia endosymbiont of Nasonia vitripennis; assembly: GCF_048054115.1. Lineage (NCBI taxonomy): Bacteria > Pseudomonadati > Pseudomonadota > Alphaproteobacteria > Rickettsiales > Anaplasmataceae > Wolbachia > Wolbachia endosymbiont of Nasonia vitripennis. The sequence continues at coordinate 791 of NZ_JAFEVF010000042.1, forward strand.
TGTTTTCCTGATTCAATTTTTTACCCAAAATAACCTGAGTGGCAAGCTTTGCAATAGGAATATTGATTACCTTGGAAATAAAAGGAACTGTACGGCTAGCCCTTAAATTCACTTCAAGTATGTATACATCACTCTCTTGAACAGCAAACTGAATGTTTATCAGACCTTTCACTTTTAATGCTAATGCTATTCTCTCAGTTTGGAGCTCGATCTCTTTTATTACTTCGTCACTCAATGTATTTGTCGGTATTGAACATGTTGAATCGCCAGAGTGGATACCAGCTTCTTCAATATGCTCCATAACCGCTGCAATGAAAACTCTTTCCCCATCACATACAGCATCAACGTCAACCTCAACTGCATTGACTAAAAATTTATCAAGAAGCAGCGAACCATGCTCAAAGATTTTAGTGTGATTCAGGACGTACTCTTTGAAGCTATCAATATCATGCAAAATTGACATAGACTGACCACCAAGGACATAGGATGGCCTCACTACTAATGGAAACCCCACCTTTTCTGCGTTGATTAACGCTTCTTCCACTGAATGACAGATAGAATTTTCAGGTTGTTTTAAATTAAGTTGCAAAGCAAGATTTTTAAATCTCATGCGATCTTCTGCAAGGTCAATAGAATCAAAAGATGTACCCAAGATATTAAAACCTCTTTCGTTCAGCACTTTGGCTAATTTTAAAGGCGTTTGACCACCTATTTGAACTATTACACCAACTAGTGTGCCATTTTCTTGCTCTTTACTTAGTATTTCAAGCACATCCTCTGCAATGAGTGGTGCAAAATATAAACGATCAGCGGTATCATAATCAGTTGAAACGGTTTCGGGATTGCAGTTAATCATTATTGTTTCGTATCCCATTTCTTTGGTGGCAGAAACTGCATGAACGCATGCATAATCAAACTCAATACCTTGACCAATGCGATTTGGACCACTTCCTAAAATGACAACCTTTTCTCGGTCAGAAATGTCCGCTTCGCATTCTGTCCTGTTTGTAATGTCTCCCTCATAACATCCATACATATAAGCAGTGCTCGATTCAAATTCAGCTGCACAGGTATCTACACGTTTATAAACTGGATTAACACCAAATTTTTTCCTCATTGCTTCAATTTGCTCTGATGTCATTCCAGTGCGTGACACTGGAATCCACCTATTTTTTTCTTGGATCCCAGCTGGGATGACAGAGGTAGGTCTATTACTTAACTTTGCGAGCCTTGCATCTGAGAAGCCCATTTTTTTCAGCTCTAATATTTCATATGCAGTTTCAGGAAGGCCGTTTTCCTTGATTTTTTGTTCAGCTAATATAATTTGCTGTATATTTTGCAAAAACCATAAATCATAACCTGTAATCGAATTTATTTCTTCTATGCTAATTCCGTGGCGCATTGCTTCAGCAGCAATCAGTAATCTGTTTGGCAGCAATTTTGCTAACTGAGATTTAATATCTGTGTCTTCAGAAAACACTTCATCGAGTCCCATGAGCCCTGTTTCAAGTGAGCGAAAAGCTTTCTGCAGTGACTCATTAAAAGTACGGCCGATTGACATCACTTCTCCCACTGATTTCATGGAGGTTGATAATTCACAATTTGTCCCCTTAAATTTCTCAAACTCAAATCGAGGAATTTTAGTGACGATATAATCAATCACTGGTTCGAATGCTGCTGGTATTATTGGAGCACAGTCGTTACGTATTTCATCGAGCGAATAGCCAATAGCAAGTTTAGTGACAACTTTTGCAATAGGATAGCCTGTTGCTTTTGAGGCAAGTGCAGAAGAGCGAGAAACCCTTGGATTCATTTCAATTACAACGAGGCTTCCATCTTCTTTAGGATTCACTGCAAACTGAACATTTGCACCACCGGCACTAACATCAATTTCCCTCAGCACTGCTATAGATGCATTTCTCATTTGTTGATATTCAGCATCACGCAGAGTCAAAGCAGGAGCAACTGTGATACTATCTCCGGTGTGCACTCCCATTGGATCAACATTTTCTATTGAACACACTATTATACAGTTATCCTTGCAGTCACGGATAACTTCCATTTCATATTCCTTCCAGCCGATAATTGATTCATCTATCTGAACTTCATTTATTGGTGAAATTTTTAGAGCACTTTCTGTGATATTGAAAAACTCCTCTTTATTGTATGCTATGCCACTACCTGCGCCACCAAGAGTGAATGATGAACGGATGATTGCTGGTAATCCAATGTAATCCAAAGCCTTTTTTATTTGTTCTTGATTTTTTATAATGATACTTTTGGGGTATTTTAGCCCTATTTTATCCATGGATTGGCGAAATAATTCTCTATCTTCCGCTTTTTTTATTGCTTCTCTATTTACCCCTATTAATTCTACGTTGTATTTGTCTAACACTCCATCATCTGCAAGTTTTATTGCACAATTAAGTGCTGTTTGCCCTCCCATTGTTGGTAATATTGCGTCTGGCCTCTCCTTAATTATAATTTTTTCTATGATTTCAGGTAGTACCGGCTCAATATAAGTTGCATCAGAGAATTCAGGATCTGTCATTATAGTTGCGGGGTTGGAGTTAACCAAAATGACTTTATAACCTTCACTTTTTAATACTTTACAGCTTTGCGTTCCAGAATAATCAAACTCGCATGCCTGACCTATAACTATTGGGCCTGCTCCTATTACTAATATAGATTCTATATCTGTGCGTTTTGGCATAATTACAATAACGATCTCTATTCAAGTAATGTTACCAATCTTTCCTGTATATGTGAATTTTTATTAAACCTATTAGCTAACTACTTTTAGGCTTGACGCATAACTGTACGAACATTGCAATTTGCGTGGCAGATTCCAGTGCTTGACACACAGCTGTACAAACATTCATTTTTGAAGGTAAATTGCACAGCAAATGATGTCATTCAAGTAGCTGACACTGGTTCCTTTATGACGGCAGTGCCCAGAGGTGTCATCCCAGTCTGGGATCCAGAAAACTTAACTTTAAATAAGTGGCCGCACAATAAAGACTAGATTCCAGACTGGAATGACACCATAGAGGCACTGGGATGACATCCTTCCTAGTGGACTCAAATCACAATGTTCATACAGTTGTGGGCTTAACGGTATCTTTGCAGATACTATGGTAATTTACTCGGGAGATTTGCTAAGTGGTAAGATTTGTCCTGATATGCTACAATCTTCAGAAGCAAGTTCCACAAATTTGTCTGTCAGTTTATCAGGTGGCACCAATTCAGATATATCTTTTCCCGGAAATGCTTGCTTATACATTTCACTATCGATAGGCTCTTCCGAATACACGGCATTTATGCACAAATTCGTATGTTTTGTCTCAGATGCATATATCTTCACCATTGCTTCTAGTGCAACTTTACTTGCAGCATATGGCATCCAATATGGATAAGAGGAAGGAGAAAGTGTTATCTTTGAGGTCATGAATATCGCTCTTCCAGCATTAGACTTTTTTAGTATCGGACCCAAATTTTTTAGCAAGTACCAACTGGCAGTAAAATTTGTATTCATTACCTTCTGTAGATCTTCAAGCTCACAATCGTGAACAGGGCTCAACTTACATAAAATTTCAGTGCATGTAATCAGTATATCAAGTGTGCCAGATTCTGATAATTTTGGGCTTTCTATCATATTTGCCAGTTTTTCTACGTTTTCAAAGTCTAAAAGATCAAGCTGAATTAGTTTCACATAGCCTTCTTTAAGCTCTTCAATTTCATTATACAGTGGCTTGAGGTGATCGATAAACCTTGAAATCAGAATCACACATGCACCTTCTCTTACAAACCTTTTTGCAACAGCAGAGCCTATTCCACCTGAAGCCCCGGTAATTAAAGCTACTTTACCTTCTAACTTACCCATTTCTTTCTCCTTAGCAAGATCCATTGAAATATTTTAGCTGAAAATTAAATTTTGCTCCATATATAAAAATCAAACTTAGCACATAAAAAAATAGTAACGATACTACCACACCACCTAAACTTCCATATATCAAATTCAGTTGATCAAAGGAAGCTTTTAAATATTGCTTGAAAGCTGAAGCAGAGATCGTCCAAAGAATAACAGCCACACAAGATCCGGGAAATACGTCTGATAAGTTTTGCTTTATGTTTGGCAATGTAAAATATAGCCAAGATACTATAGTAAAAAGCACAAACTCAATAAGTAAATATCTAGTATAACTTAGCCCTTGGTAAGAAAAATCAATTAACATTGGCACTAATGTAAAAAATACTATAGTCAGAGTTGTAACAAGCGTAATTACTAAAAATTGTAATATACTGAGCACCCTTCTCCATATATAAGGCGATGAAACCGGAACTTTATAGGCCTTATTCAATATCGTTCTAAATCCTTCAATTGTCGATGAGGCAGTCCAAACAGCGCCTACAATTGCCAAGGTTAATAAGCTTTGCGGAGGGCCTGATATTATCTCCCTAATACGTGGCATCAAAGATGATAAAATATCCTGTGGCATGTTATCAATAATAAATGCCCAGCCGACATTGTATTGATCTAAGAAATTTGCGAACGTTGATGCCATGGCTATTAAAACAATAAGAAAAGGAAATATTGATAACAGGATTAAAAATGATAGATACCCTGCATGCTCCACTCCATCATTATAAATTGTGTCAATTAAAGCACGATAAAGGCAATAAACGATACTATAAAATTTCTGTAGCACTTGTAATATAAATAAACTATGAAAAGTATTCTAAATGAAATAAAGCATACTTTTAAGCAAAAAATCCTCACCGTTTACTTAAATTTAATCAAAATGATAGATAATCCAGCGTTAAATACGGAGGCATAATGAAAAACTTTCTTCTACTTGTAGCTTTAATTCTTTCCTTTGCATTTGATAATGCTTTTGCTGCTGCTGTTACTGATGATGCAACAACCAATACAATATGCAAAATAGTAGGCTATACTCACGGTATAGGCGGGCCTATGATTACAATAGTGATAATAGGTGCAGCTTTGCTGGCAATATTTGGCAGAATGCCATGGCCAGCGCTTTTTGCACTTGGTGCATTTACTGCTGTGTTTTTTGGTGCACCTGTAGTTGTTTCAAAAATAGTACCAGGTGGTGTGATTTGTAAAAATGGTGCAACTGCTTGCCCTGATGGTAAAACATGGAATACAACAACAAATACATGCGCATAATAAGCATTAAAAGTGTAATAGTTTAGACTTGATCTGACAAGCAAACAAAGTAAGA
>NZ_JAFEVF010000043.1:0-5953 GCF_048054115.1 Wolbachia endosymbiont of Nasonia vitripennis
TCTTACTTTGTTTGCTTGTCAGATCAAGTCTAAACTATTACAGAATTCCAAGTGGAATAATAATGAGTGTAACTATTGGTATAGCAATCAAATTTGTGATAATGCCACTGATTGAAAAATAGTTAAAATTGTATATTGTGTACGGAACAGTTGCTAAACTTGCTATTATTGAGCTGATCATTATCGACACAAAATATTTTATTATTTTTATTTTGAATAACTTATTAGCATTGATCTGATAGCTGGCAACTAGTGCCAAAACAGCAGAAAATGACATTTGAAAACCTGGCTTTAAGATTGCTTCTGGCTCCACTATGAGTATCACCGAAGCAGCAAACGCAATTGCTATTAATCCTCGATATTTCCTTTCTATGATTATTGCAACAAGTACCAAGATCACCATGATGTAGGCACGCTGAGCAGAAATTTGCATACCGGTAATCAACAAATAAAAGGTAGTTGGCAAGATAGTAAAGAATGCAGATATTTTTTTAGTGTTATATTTAAGAGTCAAAGTTTCAGATATTGCAAATAAATTACGGAATACTATAAAAAATAGACCAGCAACAAACGATAAATGTAAACCAGATATAGCGAATAAATGTGCTATACCTGAATCTCGTATCGCATTCATAGTTTTTTGATCTATCCCGTCTTTTTTGCCAATTAATAATGCAGAGATTATGTCCGCGTGTGGCTTTTTGGTATTTTGCTGTAGGTTTTCATAGATATATTGACGGAAAGATTCTATATACTCTTGAAATTTTCTTGCTTCAGCCTTTTTGTACAGGACTATTTTGCTTGTTGCAAAGCCTGTTGCACTTATTTTCTGATAATATGCTATTCTTGCAAAATCATATGCATATTCCGAAGGCGCAATTTTTGGAGGAAAGAGTTTTGCTGATAATTTTACTTGATCCCCTATTTTAATGCCTTCTTCCGCTTTGGTTTTAACTGATATTCTGATGTTATCCAGCTTGAACTTCGTGTTTTTTATTTCATAAAGCAAAAATTGTTTATATGAGCTCCTATCGTTAATATCCTTCACTGTAGCAACAATATCTTTCACATACCTTTCCTTATCAAGAATGTGAGTATTAACTGAATCTGTTCTGAATTTGCTGGCTGTAAATCCTATGAGCACTGCAATTAAAGAAATGCATAATATTGCGTATTTCCTGTATAATATTGCAATCAGAATTAGTATAGGTGAAAGCAAGAGAAAAATAGATATAGTGAAAGCACAGCTTGGTTCAAAATTTAATGAGAAATATGTTAAAATTCCTGCACACTGAAAAACAGGGAACCACAATATCAAGTTATATTTTTCATTGCACAGATTGTTATGTATATAATTTACTATCATGTTAAGAAAGGTTAATAGATATATAAATATATGTAATAGTGTGATTTTATTCTTTTATTTATTATTATTACGCATATAATAATAAATAAGCAACGACGCGGGATGGAGCAGCTCGGTAGCTCGTCAGGCTCATAACCTGAAGGTCGTAGGTTCAAATCCTACTCCCGCAACCATCTTTCAATTGTACAAACATCGCGATTTCTCTTATTATAATAGCAATGGTATTTCTGACTCAAAGCTTGTTTTTGACCTGTAGGCTCAATCGCAACATTCAGTAAAAAACTTAAGGTATTTATTGGTGAATTACATTAAATTATAGTGGCTGCATGTCTTTTTTATTTTTTCTACATTTAGCCAAATCACGCTTGTTAGTACATTATCAATTTAAATTATTAAAACTCGCTATTCGGGACTTCTTTTGCCTTTTTTCTATTTGGTTGGATGATTTTATAAATTAATTAAAATATTCATAATATTGATTTCTTATCACAACAATGCTATTATTAAGCTAATATTACTTTTAGTGAGGTATGAGCAATGGTTGATGTAGCTTTTATTGGCATAAATACAGTTATTGATAACGGATACAGAAGAAAAATAAAACTCGTTATGTCATGATTATTTTTAGCTGTGTCAGCAGCAACTGCCGTCTGGTTTATCTTTCCTGAATCACAAAATCTACTTGCTCCATTCTTGCTTCCAGCTATATTCCTTCTCTTGACTCTGTCTATGGGATATTATACGTTTCTTTTTGGTTGTGAGAAAAAGTCTGTAGAGAAAATGTTCTCGGTATCTGCTGAGTCAGTTAAGAGAGTGAATTGCCAAGACGGAATCGGATTTTTGCTAGCAGAAACAAGAGATATTACAAAAAATAAGTTTTGTAAAGTATAGCCCTTCCCATAATAGTCCAAAAAGGTCATAAGAAAGAAGAATCGACAGCATGACGAAAAGATTTGAATAAAGGAATGTTTTTCCTGGTTCTGTTTTTTATAGCAAACCAATAATGTTCAATTTTGTTAAAATCTGGAGAATATGGAGGAAGATATAAAATTTCTGCACCAACTCCTTTAGCAAATCTTATTAGACTTATGAAAAGTAGCATTATCAAGGATAACAGTTTGTCCAGGTTCCAAAATCGGTGTCAGAAACTGCTCAAACCATTTATTAAAGATATCCATATTGCAGTGGCCTTCAAAGGTTAACGGAGCAATTATTTTTCTTCCACTTAAGGTTGCAACCATGCTAATTCGTTGAGTTTTCTTCCCAGATTTTAGGGCATAAAACCGCTGTCCTTTCTGGCAATACCCATAGGTTCAGTGTTATCAATGCCAGACTCATCTATATACACTAATTCTTTAGGTTCTTTTGTTGCTATAACCTTTGAAAATTGAGCTCGCTTTTCTTCATTTCTTTCTTTATATCCGTAGGTCTTTTTTTTCTTGTGAATCCTATATTTTTAAGTGCTCGATGAATTGTTTGTCTACTAATATTGCCCCAGCATCTCTGACTGAGTTTTGCCACCTTGCTCATTTGCAAATTCGGCAAATGCATTCCAGTCGGTAATTTTATGCCACGCTTCCAGGCTTTTTTGACTGAAAATCTCCCGTTTTCTCACGTCTTTTCTTCCACTCATATAAAGTTGTTTTTCCGATCTTAAATCTCTTGGCAACAGTTTCTCCACTCTCTCCTCCATCCAATGCTTCCATTACCTTTTTTCTTAAGTCATAACTATATGCTACTGGCATCCTTACCTTCCACTACTATCAATCCATATCTTACTCTTTTTGGACTATTATGAGAAGGGCTATACTATTCAATAATACCTGCCGTAATTTTTCTTTAGAAAATCCATGCATTAAAAGAAATTGTATAATCCTTTGCCAAAAATCCCTCGCAATATACTGAAGGATTATTAAAACTTACGTTGGCAGGGTTAAACCTGTTACCATAACTTCCCCCACCACAAATATTTTCATAACAACACTGCTTACAATCGTCAGGCCTGTTTTCCATATCACTCAAAAAGTTATTAAAAAATTTATCTGATAAGAACTTAGCCCAACTAGTATTGCTGATGTTATATTCGACAAATTTATGAGGGACACATGTTCTCCTTGAGAAATAAGATCATTGAACTTATCAATCATTTCCATCGATATATGAGGCTTTCGATTGCGCCACGATTGGTCAGCTTTATTAAAATAATAGCAGTAGGTGCAATTAATATTACACCTTTCTATAGTTTTAAGTATAACACCAGCCTTCACTAACATACCTCACATTCAAATTGACAGTAACTATTGTGCTTAAAGTAATTACTTCTATCGTGGAAATTACCTGGACACTTCCTTACCCTTTCCGCTATTAATTTTACTTAAGTCTTCTGTAATCTTATCTGCCCAGCATATATTACCATGTCCTCCACCATCTCTATCAAACTGACAATGGCTACTGTGATTATTTCTACCATAAAAATTACCTGAAAGTTTCTCTATTCTTTTAAGTATAATACTACTACTAACTTGACCAATATTAACGCTAAGACGCTCTAATAATAAATCCACTTGTTTTTCTTTATTGTTTACCATAATTATTTTGCTTTAAAATAGCAAACTCTAGGTTTACTATAGCTTTTGTCAAGCATTTATTTGAGCTATTTATATATTGGAGTGCTACTCGTTATTTTGTTGGCTTTCAAATGTATAACTTTCGGTATCTTGTTTTCAAGGACTTTTAACTTAATATTACCACTATTAAAGTCAATACTATAACACTTTAGTTCTTGACCATTCTTGAGTCCCATATTATGGCAATCACTACCTAATTTAACCCCACGTATTTTTTGTAGCTCTAGACTTCTGGTTAAGTTAAAGCATATATCACTATACTTATCAGTATCTTGGAAAGTTAAATTTTTATTGAGTAATCTACTAGGTAACAAACTGAGAAGTATGCTAGAATCTCTTATAGAGGCTATGATGTCTTTTATCAAAGACTCTGGTAAGTAATGTTTTAAATGACTTGCAAATAAGTCAACATTAAAATTAACTTGCTTTGAAGTTATTTCACTTATTATACTATTTATAGTAGTCAATAAGTTATACCTTCCATTACTAACCTCATTTAATTTCTCATCAATTATCATTGCAAGAATAAAACCTTTGTTATAGCTCAACATGCTTATGTTTTGATCAAGTAAATGATTTTGATTTATTTTTTCGAAATCAATATCAGGTATTAAAGAATTACAATATTCTTTTAAAGTAATATTAATTATTTCTAAGTACTCATCTTTATCAATAAGTTTTGTGTCAAGTAAGGTTTTCACTCCATAAAATTCCGTAAATCCTTCAAAAAACCACTTATATTTTATTTCATTTTTCTTATCGTTGTCTTGCTCTGTTATATGTCCTATATATCTGTGAATTAATTCATGTGATATCACTCTAGTATAATTTTTGGTATTTTTCTTAAAGTCTCCTTCAACAATTATATAATCTTTTTCTGCAACACCCGTAGTTTTACTAAGGTTAGGATTGTCAACAAGTACTATATCATACGGCTTGCTTTTTAGTGTGAATAAGTTGTCTTGAGCTAAGATAATTTTATTAGTAATATTTACAAGACTGATACTATTATGAGCATTGGTATAAAGCTTATTTCTTTTATCAAGATCAAAACTTCTAAAATTGTCAGTTCTAATAATTTTTTCTATATTATCAAAAGGTTTTCTAAAAGGTAGAAAATTAGGTAATTTTTTCAAATTTGATGAAGAGTTATCTAAAGCAATAGCAGAGTGCGTATACTGAATGTATATAAGGAAAAAGCAAACAATATAATTGAATAAACTGTGTACGTTTTTAAGCTTAATATTTGCCATAAATAAAACAGGACATTGAAAAAGTGTAAGTAATCACGATTAAGCAAATATAATTTATTGCTAAGTAGGTGATAAGGATAATTTTAATTATCTCTTTAAAACTTTACTCTTCCCATATTATTGAACACCTTATAATAAAGACTGAGAAGAAAGTTACAAAGGATTGTATATTCTTATCATCATAGCGCTGTTACTACAGTAATAACACTAAGAATAACTATAAGTTTCTTTGAATGATAGTTGAATTTTGATTGAAATTTTGAGGCTATAAAAACCGCAGGTACCAGTTGGTTTTTATTAGCTAAAGTAAACGTCAAATATCTGGAATTCTGGACATAAAATCCTCCTTTGAAAAAAAAGATTAGAAAAAAATGCAATGCACATACGACAGAAATTAAGTATGTGTGTATGTACCCACATACGCTGAAGAGGATACGCTACATTTTTTTATGAGTTTGATTGTTTAATAAAAAAAAGTCTGCAGACAAAGATAAATTTTTGAGCTCTAAAAGTATCTCTAATTGTCATTATAATCAGATTTAGAATATGCGGAAGTAATTTTTTAGCTATAAGAATATATTATAGAAAAAAGGAACCCAAAAGTTAGCGTTATTGGTAATCCAAGCGCTAGTCTTGGTGTAACGGCACTGTAGACCTTACAATAAAGTGTAATAGTTTAGACTTGATCTGACAGGCATGAATTAACT
>NZ_JAFEVF010000044.1:0-5521 GCF_048054115.1 Wolbachia endosymbiont of Nasonia vitripennis
GTTAATTCATGCCTGTCAGATCAAGTCTAAACTATTACAAATAAATTCATGAAGCTATCTCAAATTTAGCCATGCCTATATCAGTAAATTTGTTAAGCAAATAACACTTGAGTAGCAGTTCTCTCTCACGATTAACCTCAGATTTGTTTCTAAAACTAAAACCAAATGTTTGCTTCAGTCGCGAGAAAAAACTTTCTATATAAGATCTCTTCCCATAATTTATCTCTTTTTTCCACCTCTTCATACCATCTTCATCATATGACTTTATGAGCTTGATTGTAGAATTTCTCTCATCCATATAATCCAACTTTGGATGCTCTACTGCATTATTTTGCGGAGGAATCCTTGTCTTTATGTCAAGCTCATCGCACAGTTTGTATAACTTCTTTCGATTATATGCCCTGTCTGCATATAGTGTGCTTATATTATATTTAACATCAATCCTTGCAATAAGATCACATGCTCCATAGTGGTCAGAATAAACTCCGCCACTGTATTTTGCTGCTATAACTTTTTTGCTACCTATCTCTAGCATTACATGCAGTTTTCTTGTTTGCTCATAGCGGCGATACTTTCTATCTGTACCATTTGCCTTGCTATGACCTGGAATATTATTGTAGATCAGTACTATCTATGGCAATCTCAATATCTTCTGTATTATTTTTATCATGTCTTCGATCATTAATTTTGATGTTAAGTTTTTTAAGCCTTCTTGAGGCCTGGGAATAGCTAATAACTTGCAAGTTTTTCCTTACTTGCTCAAGGTACCCTGCTATAAATCCCGCTGTCTGTCTCAGACCTATTCTAAATAAATAAGTTATTATGTGAACCAGAATCACGACCTTATCGCTATAAATATAGTTGCCACCAGCCATTTTTGGACCTTTTTCGTACCAATTTTCTATGGCATCATTGACGTAATAAAAAATATTTCCCCTCTCTTGGAGAAATTTGTTATATTCATGGCAGTTACTGACTCTCATTTTTTGTGGCATATTTTTCTTTAGTAGGTTAAATGCTTGTCTTATAGTGAATTTTGTCAGTAACTGCCAGTTCTTTTTATTTGACCTATGCAACAAAGCCCGCTGGAATCCAGATATTTCTTATTGGATCCCAGTTGTATAGTGTTTAATACTAAATTAACTACTAAAAACGTACAATAGTAATATATTAATTAGCTAGGGGGTTAAAAATGGGTATAACCAAATTTGTATTCGGTTTTGATAAATCGGATGTAACAGCATTGCAGGAAAGTCAAAATATTGATGCTAAAAAGTTTCAAGAAGTATTTAGCGCATTAAAAGAATGGCAAGAAGCTCAAAAGATAGATGCTAAACAGTTTGAAGAGGTATTTAGTGCATTAAAAGAGTGGCAAGAAGCTCAAAAGATAGATGTTGAGCAGTTTGAAAAAGTTTTTGGTGCATTAGAAGACAAGATTGGTACTGAGCAGTTTCAAGCTATGCAAGAGCACTTAAGAGGCTTGCAAGAAAAATTTACAGGCTTAGAAGAAAAAGTAGAAACATTTGCAGACATGGTAGGGGGACAAGAACAAGCAATACTAACTTGTGCCATAGTCAGTGCTGTTGCTGCAATAGCTGTAACTAGTTTTGTTGCATTCTGTATCTATCAGGGAGTTAAGCTTGATAAAGAGAAGAAAAACGACTTGTCTCAAGATATGCCAAGCGGAAAGTTTAATAATGTGAATGATACCGAAAAACTGAATAATAACTTACAGCAAGGAAGAGTGTAATGCTCTTCTTGAAAGGGTGTTACGTAAAATTTGTAACACCTTAAATTTCCTTTAGATTATGTAGGTTTTGGTAGTAAATTTTTTAGAAAGATGTTTGTATTATAAAGTTGGTAGAGATTCTGATTTACTTGAAGTTTGTTAATTGGTATCTTTTAAAGCACAATATTCACTATAGTATGCTTAAGATCTTTTCTAAAGTTTTATTTATATTAATACTTTTGGTTTCTAGTTTCTTTACTGTACATAATGTTGAAGCGAAGTCTAAGGTAAAGTTCAGTAAGAGGTACATACCTCCTGGTAATCCTGGTGGTGCAAATTTTCATGCAGACGAGGATTTTGCTGAGTCATATAAACTATATGAAAAGCGTAGGGAGATTCTCAAGAAAAGAAAGTTACAAGGTCAAACTAATGTTAACGTAAATAAAGAAGATCTAATCAAAAAATTAAAAGAAAAAAAAATTGCTAGCCTTGATAACGAGCCAAATAACGTGGGAGCTTGCATAGTTGAAGATGGGGAGGATGCTATGATCAATCAGCATGGTATTAATCTTGCACGTTTAAAGGGTGCTGTATTTATAGATCAAGAGCCAGTTTCTCAGTATGAAAGTAAGCAGCATAAAAGTGAACAACAAAAAGGGAAAAAAGTTACTTCAACACGAGAAAAAAAAGTTTCCCCTATAAATGTTACTATAAAAGAAAGTCCATCAAGAAGAACGTGCTCTCATGATTCTATTACTGATCTAAATAGAACACCACAGCATAGTTTAAATGATTCAAGTTCATTTGGCAGTGTAGTTGACACAGTAAAATAGTGTCACGATTAATAATATGCTAGATAGAGACCTGACATTGAGTGATGATGCATATGAGTCATCGCCGGTTTCCAGGCATAAAACTCATACTGTAAAAGTTGGACAAGTGAAGATAGGTGGAAATAATCCTATAGTTGTTCAATCCATGGCACTTGGTGCACATATAGATTCTGACAACATAAAAAGCAGTGCTCAGAAATATGCAAAAGAAGTAATAGAACTAGCGCATGCAGGTTCAGAATTGGTGCGAATTGCTTTGAACTCAGAGGAAGTAGCAAAAGCAATACCTTATATAGTAGAGGAAATAAATAAAGAAGGCTTTGATGGTAAGATATTAGTAGGCTGTGGACAATATGAGCTCTACAGGCTGATTCAGGATTATCCAGACAACATTAAAATTCTGGGTAAAATTAGGATAAATCCAGGTAATATAGGCTTTGGTGATAAACGTGATGAAAAATTTGAAAAAATTATAGAGTATGCAATAACGCATGATCTTCCTGTCAGAATTGGAGTAAATTGGGGTAGTCTTGATAAGTACCTTTCACAAAAATTAATGGATGAAAACTCCTTGTCTAGTAATCCAAAAACTTCTGATGTTATATTACGTAAGACGCTTGTAATGTCTGCTCTTGGTAGTGCAAAAAAAGCTGAAAAGATTGGCCTTAATGCAGAGAAAATAATCATTTCATGTAAAGTCAGTAGAGTGCAGGATTTAATTTTAGTTTATACGGCACTTGCAAAATCTTCCAATTATGCGCTGCATTTGGGTTTAACCGAAGCTGGTATGGGTAATAAAGGCATAATAAATGCCACAGCAGGGCTTACTTATTTATTGCAAAATGGTATTGGAGACACTATCCGGGCTTCTTTAACTCAGCGCCCTGGTGAATCACGCACTAATGAGGTGGTAGTATGTCAGGAAATACTACAGTCTATAGGTTTACGTCACTTTAACCCTCAGGTGAGTTCATGTCCTGGTTGTGGACGCACAAGTAGCGATCGTTTTCGTATATTAACTGAGGAAGTAAATGGCTACATAAAAACTCATATGCCGGTATGGAAGAAAAATAATCCTGGTGTAGAGTATATGAAAGTTGCTGTTATGGGATGCATAGTAAATGGTCCTGGAGAGAGCAAACATGCAAATCTGGGGATCAGCCTGCCTGGGTATGGAGAAAAACCTGTTTCAGCAGTCTACAAAGACGGCAAATATTTCAAAACTTTACAAGGTGATAATATTTTTGAAGAATTTAAGGCAATTATTAGTGATTATGTGGAGAAGCATTACACGTGACAGGTTCATGATTACTGTAAATCTGATGTGAAAAATGAATTTTATGAGAGGGGATTAAATTTTTCTAAAAACCAGCTAATGGAAAAATTTGCTTTTCTAGATTATCGGGAATTACTTGATTTTATATCATAGATATTACATAATAAACTATATATATAAATTTATTAAAGAAACATTATGGCCATACAAAGAGACGAAGCTTTAAAAATATTAGGTTTTGAATCAAGTGATGAGCCTAGTAAACAAGAAATTAAATCAGCTTATAGAAAATTAGCTTTGAAATATCATCCTGATAAACATTCAGGTAAAAATGAGGTTGTGAAGAAACAAAATGAAGAGAAATTTAAGCAGCTAGGTTCTGCATATGAATTTCTCACTAAGAAAAATATAGAAGAGGTTACAAATCTAACTGACGAAAATTTAAATGGAATTAATTCGCCTGAAGATTTGAGGTTTTACTTATATGGGGCTATCCGCAATCAGGATATAGCGTTTCTTAAAAAGCTTTTTTCCAAATTCAAAAGTGGTAAAGATGAAAGATTTGGTGACTATATTAATGATATATTATATGATTCAATTATCTCTTATACACCACTTATCCTTGCTGTAACTGAAGGAGCGGACATTGAAATTATAAATCTATTCTTGGAGAATGGTGCTTATAAAGAAAGTGAAAGCCTCAATAAGGCATTACATGAAGCGGTGAAATGTCGTGAAAATTGGCATGAGAGAGAGAAGGTTGTAAAACTGCTTCTGCAATATGGTGCAGATCCTAATGCAAATAAAAAATATTACTTACCAAGAGCAATAGAGCGTGATTCATATCTTGCTACTAATAGTGTAACAGCTTTTATTAAGATATTTTGTTTACCATACGGCAGCAATAACAAAGTTAGAAAATTAATGGCCGAGTATGGTGGTGTTGATAGACAGTATATTATGCTTCAAGCAATATTTACTTGTTGTTGCTTAACAGTAGCTTCTGCTACTTTTTTTAGTATAGCTTCTCCTTGGTGTTATATACCAACAGCAATATTTGCACTTGCCGCGTGTTTTTTCATTAAAAATGCTGTACATGCTGCATTTTTTGCAAAAGAACCTTCTCCTGAGTTTACCGAAGCTATAGCTTGTCCAGAGATTAGTAAAAGGCTATAATATCTAAAGTTTTAGTGCTGGGTAAAGATGAGAAAAAAGCATCCAGCAGACCTAAGTCAAAGGGAATGGACAAGAATAGAAAGCTACCCCAGAGTATCATACAGGAAAGGAGGAAGGTCGTCAAAGTATAGCAAAAGAGAAATATTAGAAGCAATTTTCTATGTATTGTGTACAGGTGTAAATGGCGGTATTTACTATGTGATGGGATACCAAGGAGAAAATTTAAAAAATCATATAAAGGAAGAATATTGTAAGTTAAACATATGATATAAATAAGAGAGAAAGATAACCCTACTCACTATAGGAATAGGGCTATTATGGGCATGTGCTACCGTCTCCGTGTTGGTGTTTTACAACCGTTTTTATCAAGGTACACTAGCCCTATCTCTCGATACGTTTGAATAGTTGCATGGGACATATGTATGCACCCGTTTACAACCTTAAATTAATTAAACTATCGGATGTAATAGTTTAGACTTGATCTGACAGGCATGAATTAACTGACAG
>NZ_JAFEVF010000045.1:0-5292 GCF_048054115.1 Wolbachia endosymbiont of Nasonia vitripennis
CAAACCTTTTTTGATAGTATGCATATTGCTTATCAGAAAAATATTGATAGCATTAAACAGGATGCTGATTTTGGTTTTGACTTTGTTAATTCTTCTGTCAGTTAATTCATGCCTGTCAGATCAAGTCTAAACTATTACACATGAAAGTAGCTAACACTGGGATCTATAGCTCACACAGGTAAAGTTTACTCTTTTGTCATCCTATGGCTTGACCATAGGATCCAGTCTAAACAATCTGGATTCTAGTGTCACGTGCTGGAATGACACCTATTTGTTCCTATAGTTGTCTTTTCTCGTCTATCTTATTTTGCCACCCTGCTGCAATGAGGGGTAGGTAAGACCATTTATTATTTTCACTACGTGACTTTTGCTCTTTTGAATGAACTTTAGTTTATATCTCCAGCAATGACAAGCGCGTTATCTTCCCTTACTCTCCCACCGCTTTCTTGCAGAAAAAGCCTACCGAGTGAAGTTTTATATTTATTAATTCCAGAGTAAATTATTCCATTGTATCTTCCGGCAGCAAGATATGCAAAACCTAGTACCGTTGAGCCAAGGGAGCGTAGATTATTATTGTCAAGTGGTAATTTATTTAACAAATTACCACTTATGTCTATTATTCCCCCTTCACGAGCTTTCATCCGCATTTTTACATGGCGAGATTTGAAATCTTCAAGAAAAGCTCCTTTCTTTTCCTCTGCCCAGAAAGTTTCTCTAAGCGCTGGAGCATCAATCACAGCTGCTACAACTCTGTTTTTATGAATGAGACAAACTGATACTGCAAAATAAACCATACAACTAAAAAGGTTTTCCTTGCCTTCTATAGGCATAATAAACCAAGTATAACTGCCGTCTTTTAGATCTTGGCCCACATCGTCTTCAAAAATAAAGTCATAGTTCTGGTTGTAGTTTTTCAAGCAATCGTATATAAGTTGCTTGGATTTTGAATAAGTTTTATTGATAAAGTCTGCTGACTTAACGCTTGAAATTTGCAATTCATTAAAATCACGTATAAGCTGCTTGGAGGCACTGCGTACAGAATCAAGCATCACATTGATTCGTGGTGATGAAATGGCCATTTACTCTTTTACTCTTTCGTAATAGCTGTTATCAGGAGTATGTACTACAATTTTATCCCCTTCTTTTATAAATTGAGGCACGTTAACACGTATTCCGTTTTCCAAAATTGCAGGCTTATAAGAAGCAGTAACAGTCTGCCCTTTGATAACAGACTCTGTTCCTTTTACAGTTAGTGTAACGTGATCAGGCACATGTGCAGAAATTATTTTATCTTGATAAGTTACTACTTTAATTTTCATATTATCTTGCAAATAAGCCTTCTTTTCCCCTAATAAGTCTAAATTTATAACAATCTGCTCGTAACTACTTGGATGCATAAGATTTACGATATTCCCTTCAGTAAAGAGATAAACATATTCCTCTTCATCTAAAATTGCCCTTCTGATTGTTGCATCAGAGCGAAACCTCTCATAGTACTTTGCTCCTGTTTGGATATTTTTCATTTCAGCTTGTATATATGCACCACCCTTACCAGGTTGAGTATGCATAATACTTATAACCGAAAATAAACCACCGTTATGTTCTAGTACCTGACCTGGCCTGATATCATTAGCCCTTTCTGCCATAATTACACTTTTAATTTAGTCTGATGATTATAAATAACTTTATACAAATATCAAAATTTTTATTGGCCAATGAATTCTGGCATGTTGATTACTATATATCTTTCCTTCATGTTGATGTATGGAAATATTTCTTTAGTGAAAGATAGCATAATGTTTTTTTTTGTGCTGATAACCAAAATTTCTAATATATCCCCTGAGCCAAAATTATGTACAGACTTCACATAGCCATATAATTCATTACTTTCTAATCTTACTTCCATATTCACAAGATCATTTTGGTAAAATTCATCCTCATCATTTAATTGTGGTAGCTTATTTCTCTCTATATATAACTTTTTATTTCTTAAAAGTTCTGCTTCATTACGGGAGTTCACACCGCTAATTGTTGCTATTACTAAATTATTACTGACAACAGACACCAAGCTTATTTTATAATTTTCACTTCCGCTTATTAGTTCACCATATAGGAAAATATTTTCGGGCTTTTCAGTAAAGGTTTTTATCTTAACAGCTCCTTTGATTCCATGGGGAGAAGTAATTATTCCGAGGCATATATTCATATTAATATGATAGTTGAAATCAGCTTTTTGTCTATAGAATTGACAATTTACTGAATTAACATACAATTAATATTGTGATAATTATAGTGGATAATGTATGAGTTCTATCAGCAATCAAGAAAAGCAAAGTATTATAAGTGGCTTAGAAGAAATCAACTGTAAGTTGCAAGGTGAATCTATAAAACTTGATGATACAAAGGAATCTATAATAGTAGCACGTCGTAAACCTGTTGTTGAAGGGGTATTAGAACATCTACGCAACCCTTCTACTACTAACTGTAATGTTATGATCGATGCAGAAACTGGGTTTGGCAAGACTTACGATATTGGAATACTGAGTCATGTACTAACCCAAGCAGGGTTTCATCATCTGGTTGCAGTACCAAGTAGTGACCTAGTGAATCAAGCTAAAAAATGATGAGCAGTGCATTTACTGTAAACATTAGGACACCTAAAACTGCTGAGGAAATTAAAAATGCACTGAAGGCAACTAAACCTACAACAATTATAGTGACACATGACCTGTTATTACAGCAAGAAAATGATCGTAAATTTAAAGACCAAAATACCAAGTTGTGGATTAGTGTTGATGAAGCAGACAGTATTAACAAGTAGCAGGATTTTGAGAACATGTGCAAGCTTGATGAGAAATATCCTACGACTTACCTCACTGCAACACCAAAGAGAAGGATTTTAAATAGATGCGGAAAAGTTATCAGCCCGACAAGATTGAGTAGACGTTGTATTGCAAACGCCATCGAAACAGCAAGTGTTATTGCAAAAACCAATAGGAGAACAAATTTCACTCTAGCATTTGTAGTGAATATTGCTGTTACTATAATACCTATGATTACATTATTTCCTGTTATAAATAGTAATGTTGCTGCTGTAATTGGTCTAACTTCAGATTATTGGCTGTATTCTGCTTTGATTGGAAACTTATATTATACAATTTCTATGTTTATATTTGGTATAGTAATGTTGCCAATTTGGTGGGTACTAACTAAAGCAACTGGTGTAGAGTCAAAAGAACTGCTTTCTAGATTTCTTGCTAACGTGCGTAGCTTATTTACTAGAGAAAAATCGAGCCCAGCTCATGAATATGTTGAAGAGAGCGAAGAAGTTTTTAATTACAATAAGCTTGTTGATACCGATGATTTATTAACTTCTATAAGATGGAATGTGCAAAGCCCAATTGGAGAAAGTGCTCTGCTTTTAGCTGATGATGTAAATAGTATAGTTAATCTTAACTTTGCGTTGCAGGGTAGAGATAATTTAGTATATGAAGGTAGTACACGTTATGAAGTGTATAATAAATTTCAGCCTGAAGGGATATCTTATCAAGACTATAGGCTCAAGTTACGCGAAGCGAACTTTATAAGCTGCGTTAAAAAGCAACATCCTAGTCTGACAGAAGAGCAGATATCTGAATTAAAAGAAAAGGTGGATTTCAGTAGTACTGCTGAATATCTAAAATATAGAGTAATGCATTCAATGATCGATCTTACTCTCTCATATTTAATGAAGTGTGATAATATTACTTTAGATAAAAAAAGAAGAGAAGGTTTGAGTGAATTGATAGAAGATGTTAAAAAGAATGTTAGCACCACTAATGATAACAATATTATAAGCTACCTAGAGAGAAAAGGCTTTAGTGAGCAATTTGCTAGAGATGAGCTCTTACTGCAAATAAAGACAGTAATTGAAGCACTGAGTAAAAGTGATAATGAGCAATGCAGCTTAATAGTTGATAATTGGCGCTTAAGCAAAGAGCTCCATGACCTCATGGAAAGAGAGGAAGGTATACTACATAGTCTCATTGATTTCTGCAAACAAAATAAATGTATCTTTGCAGGAATTGGGAAAAATGATCTTGGTATTGGAGAAAACAGACTCTTTTCAGCGATAATACGTAATCAGATAGGTGGATATCGAACTCTTTATTGTGATTATGAAAAAAGAGATTTTGATTCATTGGCTAAATATGCGTTGACAACGGTTATAGATGGATCGAAAGGTCGTGGATTTGATAGTGAATATAATCATGTTGCATCAATATTTGCAGATTCGGTTAGTCAGTTCAATAATCCATCTGAAGCCCTACAGAATCTTGGAAGAAATAGAGAGCGTAATGAGAGCAGACAATCATGGTTTTTCGCTGCTGCAGGTGAAGAAGTTGAGCTATTTGTGAATAAGATCTTAGCAAATTTTAAAAACGAACCACAGAAATTTTGTCAGAAAGTTTTGTTTCCAGCTACTAATAAATACAATAAGTTGCTAAAAAATAGAATGGGAGAAGAACTTGGAAGAAAAATAGAAATCTATATTAGTAAAAATATTGATGCATTAGGAAATATTGATGATTCAGCTCTGAAGAAGTTTTCTAGTGATTTGATAAAAGAAACGTATGAAAAAGTTCATGATATAAATGATTTTGATGTCAAAAAGACAGAACAAGATTTACATAGGATTTTAAAAAGTACAGAGGCATACCTTCGTTCATATGAGAACAGAATTAAAAACAACGGTAAATTATCTTGCACATGCTCAGCTTTATTTTCTGTGGGGAGTGCTATAACAAAGGTAATGTATTATCTTTGGGCAGGGTTTGACTATTTAGTCTTTTTGGCTAAAGCGTACAATATAGATAAATCTGGAGATACCAGTGCAAGAGCGTATGTACACATAATCAGAAACTGTCACTGTGAAAGTAGTGTGAAGGCGCAAAATGTATTGGTTCATGCATTAGAAATTGCCAAAGAACATGACAGCAGTTTCAAAAGAAATAGTTTGTACGAAGGCAATGAGGATAGATGTAAAGAAAAAATCATCTCATATTTTCAATCCAAGCAATATATACGTGCATTAGATAGAACAATTGCTCAAATTGAAAATAAACACTTGGTAACAATTTTGAAAGCTGTAGGCTACGAAGATGATGCTAATAAAATGTAATAGTTTAGACTTGATCTGACAAGCAAACAAAGTAAGATAAAAATATAGACAAGTTTTAAAGGAGTGTCAGATATGAATACAACACAAGAAAAAATACTAAAACCAAAGTTGGGATTGCTAGAACTTGCAAA
>NZ_JAFEVF010000046.1:0-5196 GCF_048054115.1 Wolbachia endosymbiont of Nasonia vitripennis
ACCTTTTTTGATAGTATGCATATTGCTTATCAGAAAAATATTGATAGCATTAAACAGGATGCTGATTTTGGTTTTGACTTTGTTAATTCTTCTGTCAGTTAATTCATGCCTGTCAGATCAAGTCTAAACTATTACAAATAAATTTTGGTAGAACTGCTATGTCGCTGCAAATGAAAATCAAGCACCTGCTTATTATATTTTTAAGCAAAATGTGAAGCACATGGTAGACCATGTGCTCTTAGATGGCAGCACGTGCGTTTATGAATTGTTTAAAAACAATCTTCTAATAAAAAAAACCAAATTCATCACAAGGATTATGACATGTGTCATAATCCTTGTGATGCGAGTTAAAATAATTATGGCAGGAATTAGTAGCACAAGGTACAAATGGAGGTGTACAAGCTTGTGCACAGTTCGATACTGGTACTGGTAAAGCTGCTGGTAAATTATAAGCCGTAAATGGCAATTTTGGTAAATTACTGTAATTATAAACCATAATAATCCTTTGAAAAATACTATGATATTATTGTACTTTAAAATAATTAAAGATTTCATAACTTGATTGCTAAATCTAGCATGTTAACAACATTATGATTTAAATTTCTACCCTATCTTCGCCAATTTTGCATACAGCCCATCTTTACTCATTAGAGAATCATGAGTTCCTACTTCTTCTACTTTCCCGCAATTAATCACTATAATCTTGTCAGTTTTGAGTGCGGTTGATAGCCTGTGTGTGATTATGATTGTTGTTCTGTTTTGCATTAATTTGCTCAGTGCTTTTTGCACGAGGTTCTCACTTTTATAATCAAGGGCAGAGGTTGCTTCATCCAGTATTAAAACCTGAGGATTTTTCAGTATTGCTCTTGCTATTATAATACGTTGCTTTTGTCCTTCGGAAAGCTTTAGTCCTCTTTTTCCTACAAATGTATCAAACTTATCCGGCAGCTTATCAATAAATTCCATCGCATAAGCACTGATAGCTGCTTGCCTGACTTCCTCATATTCAGCACCCGGTTTGCCGTATAGTATATTTTCCATTATTGAGCAAGAAAATATCATGTGATCTTGTGGTACTAAGCCAAACAGCGATCTTAGATCATTTAGCGCAATTGTCTTAATATTCTGTCCATCGATAGTAATACTGCCTTCACTTGGATCGTGAAAACGGAGCAGAAGCTTTAAAATGGTGCTCTTGCCACTGCCAGATGGTCCAACAATTGATACTGATTGGCCTGCCTCTATAGAAAATGATACGTTATTTAATGCTGGCTTATCAGCATAAAAAAATGTTACATCGTTAAACGCAATTTCTTTTTGAATACTATTAATTCTTATAGGATTTTCGCCATTTACTATAGAGCTTTTCATGTTCGTAAACTCAAACAAACGCTCTACTATTCCAAGACCTCGTTGTAAATCACTGATATTATCGCTCAAATTATTTATAGCTCCTGCCGCAAGCGCTGAATAAAACACAAATGAGGAGAGTTCTCCAATAGTTATATTATTGCTTAAGACTTCTTTTATTCCAAAAAAAAGCAAAATAACTAGCGAACCTATCACACACGTGATAACTAGAGTTACTAAAATAGCACGCAAGAGTACTAATTTTACGTATGATTTTGATACTGAGTTTAGATGTTTCTGAAAACGAATTTTTTCATTTTCTTCTAGTACAAATGATTTAATGGTTACTATAGATCTAAAATTTTCCTCACTAAATGATGCAAGCTCACTTAATTTATCCTGAGCAAAGCGTGCATAATTGCGAACTTTTTTTCCAAGTGAAGTCATGATAATGAGCAGTATGGGTATTATTGCAGCTGCATATGCGGTTAAATGTAGATTTGTGTATAACAGCATTGCAACACTACCAGTTAGTACCACTGCATTCCTCAATATTGTCAATAAGCTGCTGTTTATTATCGATTGCAATGCAGAGGTATCAGTAATGAGTGCTGAGATAACATCTTGTACGCCTGTATTCTCAAAGAAACTTGGTTGCAAGTCAGTAATACTGCTATATAAGTCGTATCTGATTCTTGCGATAACTTTCTCGCTGCCAATGCCAATGAAATATAACCGAATAAATGCAGTGAAAGAAATGCCTAAAACTATCAGTATTGAAACTACGAGCTTGGTAGTAAAGTTATGCTCTGCGCCAGAATCAATTATGTTGCTTAAGCCCCTACCAAAAAGAAGAATCGTTAAAGCTGAAAATAGAACTGCAATAAAAGCTACGGTAAAATAATGTAGATTAGGTTTTATATAATAAAATAACTGCTTAATGTTAGATCGCATTTTATTTTTAAGTTAATTATATAGATTTTAGCTTCAGGAAAAAGTTACAATATTAGTTTACAGTGTACTTCGTTAGAGCAATACGTTCAAGAAACTTTAGCTTGATTTCTACTGAAGAAAAAACGCTGCGAAATTACAGAAAGTTAGCAAAAAAACTACTGAATAGACCAGAGTTTAATATTCATTTTGTTCCAATATGTAATGCTACTATTCCATAGCTCATATTATAGAACTCAACATTCTTAAAGCCTATCTCTTCAATTTCCATTTTAAAATTAGTTTGAGTTGGAAATTCTCTGATGCTTTTCACTAAATATTCATAAGAACCATTATCTTTAGCAACTATGCTACCAATTTTAGGAATTACTTTAAATGAGTATAAGTCATAAAATTTGGTGAATATCTCATTTTGATAATGCATAGGGGCAAATTCCAAGCAGACAAATTGTCCATTTTGCTTCAATACCCTATATGCTTCACTTAAAGCCTTTTTACGGTCAGAAAAGTTTCGAATACCAAAAGCTACTGTATAATAATCAAATTCAGAATCTTCAAATGGTAAGCTCTCTGCATTTGCACATACCCAATTGAAATTTAGCTGATTTGAATTTATTGCTTTATCACGCCCTTTGTCCAGCATGTTTTGATTTATATCACATACTGTAACTTGAGCACTTGGTTCACCTCTTGCTATTCTTATAGCTATATCTCCGGTTCCTCCAGCAATATCCAAAACCTTGGAGTTCTTTTTAAAATGCACACTACTTACCATCTTCTCTTTCCATAGCCTGTGCATTCCAAGACTCATTATATCATTCATGATGTCGTAGCAATTTGCTACAGAATCGAAAACCTCTTTAACTAGTTGTGATTTATCCATATTTTATATAGAGATTGCTTACATAATTATTTTAAACTTTAGCAGTTAAATTAATATACTAATGAGAAAAATATACTACAATTAAACATATTTAATCCAGTAAATCATTAGTGTCGACAGCTTTTTCACAAAATATCATCTCTCTTATTATGATATTATCTGTAGCAGTTGTTGATATGGCAACAGACTTATACTCAGTTGCATTGCCAAGTATTGCCAACTATTTTAAGGTGAAAGGTAATATAGCGCAGCTTACGATCAGTTTAAATTTAGTAGGAGTTGCAATATCTGGATTAATTTATGGCCCACTGTCAGACTATTATGGTAGGCGCCTAATAATGCTGATTGGTATGACAATTTTTACTTTGGCAAGTATTGTATGTTGCATAGCTGATAATATTATACTTTTAATATTAATCCGGTTTATACAAGGAGCTGGAGCTGGTGTTGCAGGCGTTGTCGGATATGCAGCAATCAGAGATATGTACTCAGGTAGTGAATACTCAAGAGTAATCTCAAAGTTAAATATGGTAGTAGCGCTTTCACCTGGAATAGCTCCAGTAATAGGCAGTTATATGATTTCACATGGATATAGTTGGAAATTTTTGTTTTTTATCATATCATTTGCAGCAATTGTTATGCTCATTTTTATTTACTTGAAGCTGCAAGAAACGCTCACTGTAAATAAAAATCAAACCAACATAGCCATCAATATCTTCAAGCAATATATATCAATATTCAGGAATTATCGTTTCCTTGGGTTTTCAGCCATTCATGGATTAACTTTCATGTGGCTTTGGGCATACATTGCTAACTATCCGTTCATATTTGAATCAATGGGTATTGAAGTACAATATTTTGGCTATCTCATATCAATCATAGTTATATTTTACGTAATCGGCACTTTAATTAACAGAAGGTACGTACCAAAAATAGGAGTGAGCAAGATGCTAATCATAGGTTTGGTATTACCAATAATATCTGATGGTTTATTGGTATATTTTTATTTCATGAACAAATTGAACGTACTTATTCTTCAAGTTCTTTGGATTCCAAGCAATATAGGACTTGCACTCGTAATCAGCAATAACGTAACTTCTGCTTTAGAAACGGTCAAAAGTATAGGGCTTGGTAGTGCAGTTCTCTCATTTTGCAATATGATGTTTGGGGCTGTTGGAATATACATAGTAGGAAAATTCTTTTCTTATGGCATTTTACCAAATTTACTATTAACAGTTGTATGTTCTATAATTGCAATTCTTATATATAGTTTACTTAAATACACTGAAAAACACGAAGGATAATCATTATTTCTACAACCAAGAGTTCATGAATTATTAACTACCTTACTATGGTAATGCAATTTTATAGAGAAGTGTTAAATGAATTATTCAATCAGAAATATAGATGCTGCTTTACTTGATGCTGCTTTACTTGATGCTGCTAAAAGAGGTGATCTTAATGAAGCAAAGCGCCTAATAATTGAAGAAGCTGATGTTAATGCATATGATGGATCTCAAGGTAATTCTCTATATTGGGCTGTTAAAAATAATCATTCTGATATAGCAAAAGTTCTATTAGATAATGGAGCAGATTTTATTGCTTATGACTCTTCTCGAGAACGCCACGTGTTAAATAAATACGAAGAAGTAAAAGCTGAGTATTGTAAGGTTTCTCTACATCTGGCTGCCAGACTTGGCGACTTGAAAGCAGTAGAAGACCTATTAAAGAAAGAAGCAAATGTTAATACAAAAAATGATAAAGGACAGACTCCTTTACATTTGGCTGTTGAAATGTGCTACCATGATATATCAAATCAAGATGAGGTAAATAATTATTGGGATTGGGATCGGCATGCTAATGCTAAGCTCAAATGTAATAGTTTAGACTTGATCTGACAAGCAAACAAAGTAAGATAAAAATATAGACAAGTTTTAAAGGAAAGGAGTGTCAGATATGAATACAACACAAGAAAAAATACTAAAACCAAAGTTGGGATTGCTAGAACTTGC
>NZ_JAFEVF010000047.1:0-5063 GCF_048054115.1 Wolbachia endosymbiont of Nasonia vitripennis
GTCAGTTAATTCATGCCTGTCAGATCAAGTCTAAACTATTACAATCTTGGACATCAGAATACAATCTAGCATCTACTTTTCCCAAATCAGTATGAAAAGTCAGTACTATATTACCTATAAGGTCAGTATAATTTCTTACCCCACCTTCTGTTAAAATTTCTGTCTCGCTTTCACCGATTGCTATCACGTCTCTTCGAAATTCTGTGCTTTCATCTGTTCCATTTATGATTTTTGCAACCTCGACTATACTATTCTTTGAGTATTTCAAGTAGAAAGTGAAGTTGTCCATTTTTGCCTCTTTTACCTTACCAGTAGTTGCGTTTTTTGCAGCTTCCAAAAACCTTAGAGAGTAATGTATATAGCTTTTACGTGCTTCTTTAAGATTAGCTTTGTGGTCTTTAAACTTCTCTAGTTTATCAATTACAATTATACTACTTAGAGTTTCAAATACTGCACCTCTTTTTACCAAATTACATACTATGCGACTAGCAACTTCTATGTCCCTTTCACCTTGAAAAATCTTTAATTCACTAATTCTTCTTATTACATAATCTGAAAATTATACCTACTCTCATAAGTATTTTCATATATATTTCCCTCACGAGTAAGATTGAACCTTACCCTAGATTTTATAGCTTCATTTACAACCTGTTCTAGCTGATTTATGTCTTGAACTTCATCTAATTTACAAAAATATTTACCTGGATCTTGCTCATCTAGTAGAAAATCCTCCCCCCATAGATTTACACTTTTGCACAAATACTTTTTTCCATTATAGTCAACTTGTGTTTTTTTACGAAAAGTTCCATAAATAACATCATCAGTTAAAAAGTACTCTTTAATATTAAGGTTGGGATTATTAACTGCAAATTCTATTGGGGTTTTACCTTTTTTATCCTTTATATCAAGATTAGCTCCTTTCCTTAGAAGCAATTTGATAATTGTATCACAATGACCAGAACGAGTAGCATAATGTAAAGGTGTTCTTCCTGTGTCGTCCTTTTCATTAGGATCAGCACCTGAATTCAACAGTAAATCTATGAATTCTCCCGCATTGCTACATTC
The DNA here is from genome assembly GCF_048054115.1 of Wolbachia endosymbiont of Nasonia vitripennis. NCBI lineage: Bacteria > Pseudomonadati > Pseudomonadota > Alphaproteobacteria > Rickettsiales > Anaplasmataceae > Wolbachia > Wolbachia endosymbiont of Nasonia vitripennis. The sequence continues at coordinate 1,066 of NZ_JAFEVF010000047.1, forward strand.
CATACTTGATAGAATATGCAGTATTGTCAGTTTAGATTCTCCTCTTTTAAGGTTGAGGATGGTTTTTAGATCTTGATTACTTTTATGATCCAGTAAAAATTTTTTAATTTTTTCAACATCGTTCTTATAATCCTTATAAGTAACATGTGGAAAGTCTTTAAAAGTACTTAAGAATTTTTTATTCAACTCCTTCTGACTCTCTGTTAAGTTGGACATGTCAACAAGCCACGTAGATATCAACTTACCAAATGCACCTCTTTCAGCAATATCAGTTAAAGAACAGTCATTGCGAAGTACCAGTGAGTATTTAATCAATTCATATTCATCATCCTCTTGTTGCTGTGTTTCTTCTGCTTTCTTAGAGTGCTTAAAATCATTTTTTATTAATTCAATCAAGAGCTTTAATGTGTTAAAACTTTTATGTCCCAATAAAGGATCTGCTTTGTTTTCAAGTAGAATTCTTGCTATTTCTGAATAGCCATTTCTAATAGCCCAGCATAACGGAGTACGCCCGTATTTATCCGCTATGTCAACAGCAGCTTCCTTTTCTATGATAGCTTTTACTATTTCCACTTGGCAATTTTCAGCAGAAACAGCATGATGTAATGCAGTACTCTCAGCCTGACTTACTGCATCAACATTAGCTCCCGTGTCTAATAGGAGTTCTACTATCTCTTTATTTTCATTGTGAGCAGCACAATGCAAAGGAGTACACCCATTTTGATCTGCTGTATTAACATTAGCCCCGTTTGCTATGAGAACTTTTATTATCTCTGTATAACCAAAGCGAACAGCAGCGTGTAAAGGAGTTATCTTAACTTTACCTACTGCATCAACATTAGCCCCCGTGTCTAATAGGAGTTCTACTATCTCTTTATGTCCATTGTGAGCAGCACAATGCAAAGGAGTACACCCATCTTGATCTGCTGCATTAACATTAGCCCCGTTTGCTATGAGAATCTCTACCACTCCTATACTACCACTTGCAGCAGCAAAGTGTAAAGGATTCCATCCATCTTGATCTGCTGTATTAACATTACCCCCTTTTTTTATTAAAAGCTCTGCTATCTTTACAAGATCATTTCTAGCAGCTATATGTAACAATGTACTTTGATCATCGAATGTATAATTTATGTTAAATCCATTATCTTGCCACTTTTTATACGTGTCTGGATCTTCTTTTTCCAATTCCTCTTTTACCCTTTCGATTATATTGTTCTCATTTAAGTCACTTATTGTCCTTAATATTTTTAACAACCGTTCATATTCCATAATTCTACCTCAAACTATTTGTTTTTGTACTATAGCTAAAAAAAATTATTGATCCATAATAAAATAACCAACACCAGAGTAAGTGGTTTGCTGCTAACATATTTAAAAATGTTATGAACTTAATAAGAGAAAAAAATACCCCTGTAATGGAGCAATATTTAAATTTGAAAGCTCAATACACGGATCATCTATTGTTTTATAGACTGGGCGATTTTTATGAATTGTTTTTCGATGATGCTATTAAAGCTGCGAAATTGCTGAATATAGTGCTAACCAAGAGGGGCAATTCAAATGGGCAAGAAATACCAATGTGTGGAGTGCCAGCACACAGTAGTGAGTCTTACCTGCACAAGCTAATAGATTTAGGATTCAAAGTAGCAATCTGTGACCAATTAGAAACTGCTGATGAAGCAAAAAAGAGGGGCTATAAATCCATAGTAAAACGTGATGTAGTGCGAGTTGTAACTCCAGGTACAATTATAGAAGATTCACTACTGGAGGATAAAAGCAATAATTATCTCGCATCCATAGTTGAACAAAATGACGAATATGCTATTAGTTGGCTTGAATTATCGACGGGAAAATTTTTTCACATTTTAACGAGTTTGAAAGCTCTAGATAGTGATTTATTGCGTATATCACCAAGAGAATTATTAATTTCTGAAAAATTCACTGAGGACGAAAAAATTAGATCGATTTTAAAAAATTATAAAATATCAATTACGCAACACGCACAGAGCTTTTTTGAGTATAGTAAATCTCACAGAACGTTATGCGAGTTTTATAAAATCAGGGAACTTGGGAGTATAGGAAATTTCAGCAAAGTAGAAATCATGGCGTGTGGTGCACTGCTTGAATATGTCAGAGTAACACAAAGGGGCTCCATTCCAAGGCTTGAATTCCCAAAAACCTATAAGCAACAAAATTTCATGCTTATTGATGCTTCAGCAAGGAGAAACCTTGAGTTGTTTTCAACTCAATTTGGTGAAAAGAAAGGTTCACTAATTTCAGTTATTGATCACACAGTAACAGCCTCTGGTGGACGCCTGCTCAAACAAATGCTCGCTTCACCCCTTGCTTGCTCTAAGGCAATTAATTTGAGGCTCAGCACCGCTCAATTTTTTGTAAATAATCATGAGCCACGCAGAAAAATACGAGAGATATTATCTAACATTCCAGATATTGAGAGGTCTTTATCGCGCTTAATACTAGGGCGTGGTTCACCAAAGGATATGAACCTATTAAAAATAGGCCTAGGAAAAACTTTAGAGTTGTCTGAGTTTCTGTCTACCTTGCATAATTATTGTTTAAGTGAAAAATCAGAAATTAACTCTCAGATGTCATTCCAGTGCTTGACCAGAGAAAAGGAACCAGTGTCTACTACTCAGGTGATAAGTAGTGACGAAAGTGAACTAAGCACAATACATAAAAGCCTTGGCAATCATAAAGACCTATTTGAACTGTTAAATAGTGCTATACTTGATAATAACCTCAGTTCCGTGAAAGAAGGAGGATTTATTCACTCAAAATACAACTCAGAATTATCTGAGTTATCCTACATATTAAATAATAGTAATAAACTAATAACCAAACTCCGTGAATCTTATCGCGACCTAACTGGTATTGCCGCACTTAAAATATTACATAACAACATACTCGGTTATTACGTTGAAGTGTCGGCAAATCACAAAATAACTTCGGATATATTTATTCATAGACAAAGCTTAGCAAATAGCATGCGCTACACTACTAATGAATTGAAAGAACTAGAAAATAAAATTCTTACGGCACGTGATGCTGCAATCGGCTTAGAAATGAAAATTTTTAGTGAACTGTGTAGTGAAGTCGCTAAAGAATCTGAAAAAATTGCTCTTGCTGCAAATGCTTTGGCAAAACTTGATATTAGAACCGCGTTTGCAGAGCTTGCAGTGCAAAATAATTACGTAAAACCCATCATTGATGACAGCAAAGAGTTCAATATCTGTAGCGGAAGACATCCAGTGGTTGAAGTTAACGATAAATTCATTGCAAATAGCATCAATTTAGCTGGTATACATCTAATTACTGGTCCTAATATGGCTGGAAAAAGCACTTTCTTGAGGCAAAACGCTCTCATTGCAGTTTTAGCTCACATGGGGTCATTTGTGCCAGCAGAGAGTGCGCATGTAGGAGTGATTGACAAGATATTTAGCAGGGTTGGTGCAACAGATAATATAACAGCTGGTTATTCTACCTTCATGGTAGAGATGATCGAAACAGCAACGATAGTAAATCAGGCAACAGATCGTTCCTTGGTGATACTTGATGAAATTGGTAGGGGCACAGGAGTGTATGATGGATTATCTATTGCACAGGCAGTGATTGAACATATTCACAATGTAAATAAGTGCCGCGCCATTTTTGCAACTCATTATCATGAATTAACTAAAGTAGGTGAATACTTAGAAAATGTGAAATGTTTTTGTATGAAAATAAAAGAATGGAACGGAGAGGTTATCTTTCTACATGAAGTAATTGAAGGCATTGCAGATGAGTCATATGGAATACATGTAGCAAAACTTGCTGGTTTTCCTGACTCTGTTTTAAATAGAGCAAGTGAAGTGTTTGAGGAGCTAAAGGCTTGAGGAAAGTAATATTATATTACTACACAATCATGGAGTTTTAGCAATCTATGACGCTTTAATTGTAATAGTTTAGACTTGATCTGACAGGCATGAATTAACTGA
>NZ_JAFEVF010000048.1:0-4941 GCF_048054115.1 Wolbachia endosymbiont of Nasonia vitripennis
CAAACCTTTTTTGATAGTATGCATATTGCTTATCAGAAAAATATTGATAGCATTAAACAGGATGCTGATTTTGGTTTTGACTTTGTTAATTCTTCTGTCAGTTAATTCATGCCTGTCAGATCAAGTCTAAACTATTACATGGGCGAGCGACCAGGATTGAACTGGCGACATTCAGTACCACAAACTGACGCTCTACCAACTGAGCTACGCCCGCCAAGGTATAAAATTTCTAACACACAAGCATAAATAGTCAATTAATTATTTAAGCTACCTACTTTTGCATAGAGTTTTAAGTTTAGCGAATAAACATTTTCATTTATGCTTTTAGCATTATAGTTAATCGTATTGAAATCGTGATATGTTTAAAAGTATTTTCACATTTAGTTTTTTTACAGCTATTTCAAGAATTTTAGGGCTAATAAGAGATGTATTGATTGCTACAGTTATTGGTGCAACTTCTCTTGCAGATATATTCTTTTCCTCGTTTCGCTTTGCTAATTTATTTCGATCGTTTTTTGCAGAGGGAGCATTTACTACCTCATTCATACCATTATACTCTGCAGAGTCATATGATAATAAAAAGGCATTTAATTTCGCAAGTAGTGTAATATCCATTACGTTTATTATTCTAGTAATTTTTTGCCTTATCACACAAACCTTCTTCCCTTACATGATCAAAATCTTCACTCCTGGATTTGACCAAAATAAATTTACCTTTACTGTAACTTTGTCGAAAATTATGATGCCCTACATAATCTTCGTGTCAATCGCATCACTTATTGGTGGAATGTTGCAAGTAAAACAGCATTTTGCTTCAACAGCTATTTCACCAATCATTTTGAACCTCTGTTTAATCATCAGTTTGTTTTTACCTTACATTGAAACACCGGCTCATAACCTTTCTATAGCTGTCCTGATTGGAGGGATTTTGCAGCTACTTTTAATAATATTTAGTGCATACAAATTAAAGGCTTTCTTTTCTTTTAGTTTAGGATTAAGTAACGAAGTAAAATTATTTTTTAAACGTGTGATACCTGCAATTATCAACAATTGTGTAATACAAATAAGTGTATGGATTGACACAATCATGGCGAGTTTTATACCAAATGCAGTTTCTTATATATATTATGCCGATAGACTAAATCAACTACCGCAAGGAGTAATTGGCACTGCAATTGGTACAGTACTTCTTCCTCTGATTTCAAAACGAATAAATGATACTGAGAATATAGTCAAAATACAGAACAAGGCCCTTAATATAGGGTTAATATTAATTATGCCAATAACTGCTGCTTTTATCATTATTCCTGACATAATTTTACTTACGCTTTTTTCTTACGGCCGATTTGATTATTATGCAGTGCAGCAAACTGTTCCTACATTAGTAGCATTTTCTCTTTCTTTACCCGCATTTATTATAAATAAAGTATTGCTACCCACATTCTTTGCTAGGGGAAAGCTAAAAATACCAACTATGTTCTCATTAACGTGCCTTGGAATTAATGTAATACTAAATCTCATATTAATGAACAAATACCAACATATAGGAATTGCTATTGCTACTTCCATTTCCACTTGGATAAATTCTATTTTATTGATTAATTATTTAACAATAAATAAGATGTATAAGATTAGCCAAGCATTATTACTAAATATTGTAAAAATTCTCACTGCAACATTGGTTATGTCAATAGTTCTTTATCTCTCTAATTACTTATCAGCAGGGTTGTTTTTCGATAGAGGACTAGCTCGTATTGTTTATTTAGTAACTTTAATAGCTTTGAGTGTTATTATTTATTCTAGCACTCTTTACCTAATTTTTAGAGGAAATTTGAATAATTTGAAATATGTATAAATTACACCCTTTGTATTGCTATATGTCATTTCAGCTACTATTCCAATATCCACTCCTTTCATCCCATAACCTATTCCTGTCATTCCAGCACCTATTCCTGTCATCCCAGCACCTATTCCTGTCATCCCAGTGCTTGACACTGGGATCCAGAAATTTTGTTGATTATATAATCTGGAAAACCTTATTTAAGTCACACTGGATCACAGTGTCACACACACAACTGTATGAGTGTTGTGGTTTGAGAGCAATTTCCACTGGGAACCCAGTGCTCATCAGACCAGCTTCTCATGTAAAAATGCTGTGTTTTAACATAAGAATAGCTACTTTTTTGCTAATTAACTTAATGTCTAATCAAATTTCCTGGATCCCAGACTGGGATGACAAGAAGAGAAGGGATGCTGGAATGAGAGGTCTATTATGAAACTTTCTTTATACGCCATATCATCAATCTTGTTTCTATTAATTCTCATGCACGTTGCTGCAACTTTTAAGGATTGGAGTGGCTACAGAGAATATATCGTAAAAGAGTTAGAGAAGACGTATGATGCTAAAGTACATGTTGGAGGAAAAATTGAAGTTTCGCTCATTACTCCAAAACTTACTATTCACAATGTATATGTACAATATAACAAAAACAAGGAACAAAAATTATCAGATTTAATTAGTGCAAAAAAAATTGAAATAAGGCCATCGTTGTTTTCATTTTCATTGCAACCAAAGTCAATCTCATTTTTGGGCATGAAAAGCAACAAAGAAAATTTACTTAATATTATAAATACGAAAGCCAATGATAATATAGTTGATATATTAATAAAGGACAGCCAAATAAGTTTTAACGCCGATACTATTAACATCAAGGAAGTTGCTATAAAAAAAAATAAGCAGTTTTTTGGTGAAGTACAGATTGGTGACAACAATTACGATTTTTCTGGAAAGGTTAATGTCACAAAAAATAATGTACACATTAGTGTTGATTCAAATTTTGCAAATTTGCTATTTAAAGGTAATAGAAATCAACAGGGTAATTTAACACTGACAATCAATAACAATTCCGGTTCTGTGAGCAATTTAGCAAAAATCATTAATCTTAGCTTCCTTTCTTATGTGATTCCCAGCGAAAATATTGAGATATCATCCAATATCAATCTCAATGAAAGCGAGTTTACGGCAACTGATTTAAAAATTGAGTCCAAAAGCATGCAAGGCACTGGTATAATACAAAATGATAGAAAAAGTGATCATACTAATATCAATATTAGTTTTAGTAAAGTCGACCTAAAAAACGGCTCACACAAAACAACAGATATGAAGGGTCTTTTAGAATCTTTTAGAGAGGTTGTGCCAAAGAACCTGAGCTTGGATTTTAATATGGAAGCTTCAAATATTCAATATCAAAACAGGATATTGGACAAATTTCATGCTACGCTAAAATTTGCTAATGGCGAAATAAACGTTGATACTCTTCTTCAATTTCCTGGAACCAATAATATATCTCGCTTATCAGGAAGAGTTTCAAACAATGGCAACTTGTCTGAATTTAATGGTGATATATTGATAAAGGGTGAGTCGTTCATTTCACATATTTTACCTTCTATCAAGATGCAAGAAAGAGAGAAAAGTCAATTTACAGCAAGTTCTAAACTATATTTAGCACCTAGAATATTATCTCTTTCAGATATCAGATTGCTAAATAACAAAGAATCTTGGCAAGGATCAATTAAGGTAAATCACACAAAAAAACACAATATGATCGATAGCAAATTTAGCATACATAACATTAATATAGATAAATATGATTATTCATTATTCAGCAAAGTGCAATGGCTGAAAAATCTTAAATATGATGTAAATATAAGAACTAGTGTTAAAGATTCTATATTCAATGGCACAAAAATTGAAGATTTGGATTTTTCATTAAAAATACAAGAGAACAAGCTAGTTGCAGATAAAATAAAGTTATTCGGAGAAGATTTCGACATTACCGGTAGTGTAAAAATATTAGTGGATCAAAAATACACTAAGCCTTTATTAGACGTAAACCTTACAGGTAATAAATTTAATGGAAATATCTTTAAATTACCAAAACTATTAGAGGTAAAAAGAAACTCAAGAAATGAAATAAATCAAATTCAATGGTCAACAAAGCAGCTTAATTTTTTAGATGAGAAAGGAGATTTTGATGCAAACGTGCAAATCAAAACTACAGAATTTAAAATTGGGCAAAACGTCTTAAAAGATTTTAACTTGGATACAGTGATAAGAAACAACACTATCACTATCAAACAGATAAGTTACATACTAGAACATGGACAAATGTTTTTTCAGGGTTATCTAAAAGCAGGCTCAATTCACACAAAATTTTCTATTGCAAATTTGGACACCAAGGAAGTTATAGGAGTTAATAACATAAATGGCAAGATAAGCTTAAGTGGTGAAATCAAAACTCAAGGAACAAGCTTTGATGATTGGGCTAGTAACTTATCAGGAAATGTAAACTTTCAAGCACAGAAAATAGAGTTTACAAATGTGGATTTTAATTCATTCATCACTAAGTTGTTAAGCAGTAAGAATAAACCTGAAATTTCCAAGCTTGCTTACGTTGATATATATAATGGCAGTACGCTTTTTGAAAATATTAATGGAAAAGTAAGTATTAACAGTGGTGTATGTTCAACTAGTTCACAGTTTAGTATCGATCAAGCATCAGGTTCTATCTCTTCTAATTTAATCTTATCTAATTTCTCCTTAACTTCTATATTCAGACTCTTTTTCATACTACCAAATCACAATAGTCCTCTTTATATCGAGGCACACTTAGATGGCCCTATTTGGTGCCCTAAGATGAGTTTTGATGTAGACCAAATTTACAACACCTTAGTTAGCAAGAAAAATAGTTAACTCATTTAGATGTAGGATTTAAGGGACCATCTATCTTTAAGTTAGACCTTAGTTGTAATAGTTTAGACTTGATCTGACAGGCATGAATTAACTGACAGAAGAATTAACAAAGTCAAAACCAAAATCAGCATCCTGTTTAATGCTATCAATATTTTTCTGATAAGCAATATGCATACTATCAAAAAAGG
>NZ_JAFEVF010000049.1:0-4851 GCF_048054115.1 Wolbachia endosymbiont of Nasonia vitripennis
ACTGACTCTCATTTTTTGTGGCATATTTTTTCTTCAACAGTTAAATGGCTATTTATAATGAATTTTGTCAGTAACTGCCAGTTCTTTTCACTTGAGCGATGCAACAAAGCCATCCCAGTGTCACGCACTGGGATGACAAGAGGAGAATTACTGGGATGGCAAGAGGAGAACTACTGGGATGACAAGGGGAGAGCTACTAAATGACATCTTCAATTTCTGTGTGTCAAGCACTGAAGAGGTCTCTCCTATTTTCTCTTGATGAATAAATCTAAGTAGAGTATAGTAAAAATGCATTTATGTAGCGGTTAATGAGCAATTTAGTTTTAGTCTATATAACTTTTTCAAACTTGAAAGAGGCTAAGGCTATTTCTGAAGAATTGTTAAACGAGAAGTTAATTGTGTGTGTAAATATATTTCCTGAAGTAAATTCTCTGTATTTATGGGAAGGTAAAATTAATAGTAATTGTGAAGTGGTGACAATTATGAAGAGTAGGAATGATCAGGCTGATAAGATTGTAGAAAAAATCGAGGCAATGCATTCTTATGATCAACCAGCCGTTGTGATAATACCCATAGGAAAAGCGAATAAATCTTTTACTAATTGGGTTAATAATGTTATTGATATAAACAATATTGGGGTGTAGCCAAGTGGTAAGGCAGCGGTTTTTGATACCGTCACGCGAAGGTTCGAATCCTTCCACCCCAGCTTTATTAAAGTGTGCGTGAAATGATATCACTTTTTTATAAATTAAGGTTATTTAATTATATACTGGGCAGCTTGAAAGATATAGTTGTCAAGCTATTTCTTTTCACTCTGTATCTTTATACATCGAGCATTATGCTTATGTTTCTCACCAATGGTTTTTGGTATACTGTAGAGTTTAGCTCTTTCAAAAATGCATTTTACCATTTGTATCAATATTTAAAATGGTATTATGAAAATAGAGATGATTTGGGTTATGGAGTTTCTATTAGAATATTAGTAGCGTTTCTTACTCCGCATTTTCTCTACAAATTATTTTCTGGCACAGGCTGGAAGTCTTTTTTCAAGGAGAAGATAGTTCAGATACTCAGCACAAGAAGAAAAATGAGTAATAAACCAAATGGCAGTAGTTATGGTTATAGTAATAAGAACAGTTACGGTAACAATAATCTTCAAGAGGCAGAACGGAAAGTGAATATGATAAAGCAGCTATTAATCCAAGATATAGATGAAGCTATAGAAAAAAGATTAAATGATATTTTTCTTGGTGAGAGGGGTAAACCTCATTAAAAGGGCTTTATCTTTTTTAGAATTGGCTGTATTTTGTTTTTTACGTATAACGGATCTCAATCAGCCAGTATACATGTTTCAACAAAATCTTGACTGAAGTCTGATAGTCAGGAAATTGCTTTACGTTTCTCTACCAAGCTTTCTGTTTTTTTACAGTTACTTGCTGCATCAATCATTGCCTGTGATATCACTGATTGCCACAGTATGCAGTACCTTTGTATATCATCTAAAGTGCTATTTGCTTCGTGATGGTGAAAAAATTCTTTGAAATTAAAGTTATTTGACATTATGTACCTCTTTAAGTTGAAAATTAGAATTTGAAGTAGTGCGAAAGTTGTCTGCTGCAATGAGTAGCCTTTATGACAGTCAGACCGGGTTTTATGTGAGCTATAAATGTTTAAGAAATTAATCTATTCAGATCTATGTGAAACCAGTGCTTCTTTTCTTGTTATCCGAGCTGGGATCCAGGTTGACAAAAGCGCTTTACAACGTTTTGTGTACAAAAACCAGTGTTGCATGACACTATTTGTTCTTATACCCTTTTTGTCTATCTTATTTTGTCACTCTGCTGAACAGATAATTTTCGCCAATAAGCTTTCTACTGAATTTTTGTTATTGAGCTCGCACAGATCAAAGACAAGTTTTGAGTCAAAAATACCCTTAATATTATAATAAGGGACTGGTAAAATGTGTCTAGTAAGTTTTCTTCTCTATGCAACTGCACCTCAAGCTAATAATGGACCATCAGGCGTATTACCAATTACATTGATCTGGTTTAATATTTTATTAGTGGGGTAAAAATAATTTTTTATAAACTCCTTATATATAGCTGTTAATTTATGTATATCGTCTATTGATACGCATTCATTTACCTGATGTGCGGTTTTGTTGATCATACCAAATTCAATTACTGGACAAATATCCTTAATAAACGCAGCATCAGATGTGCCACCATTTGTACTCAGCACAGCATCAATGCCGGTAATTTTATTTATCGCATCAAGCATAATATCAGTATTTCTATCAGGAATAGAGAGAAAAACGTTTCTGCTGCTCTGCATAGACAGTTTATAATCGTTAGTCACATTGGTGCATATTGCATCAATCATCTTATATAAAACGTCTGGTGTTTGTGTATTGTTATATCGAACATTAAAACCTGCTGCTATTGAACTAGGTATTAGATTATTAGTATTATTTCCAACGTCGATAGTAGTAATTTCGCAATGTGAAGGCTGAAAGTATTTATTACCAGTATCAAAAGTGGTATCTTTTATCTTACTTAGTATCGATACCATTTTATATATTGGATTATCTGCTAGATCTGGGTAGGCAACGTGCCCTTGTTTACCATGGCAAATCAATTTAAATGTTGCAGAACCTCTTCTACCTATTTTTATGGTATCACCTAATTTCTCACTACTCGTTGGTTCTCCAACTATACAAAAATCTATCTTTTTTTGCTTGCTTTTCATCCATTCCAAAACGGCCTTTGTTCCATGTTCTTCCGTGCTTTCTTCAGCGCTGGTAATCAATGCACTGATTGAACCGCTGAATCGAAACTTACCTGCAACTGAATCTACGATAGCAGCAATAAATGCAGCTACTCCGCCTTTCATATCAGCTGCTCCTCTTCCATATAGCATTCCATCTCTAACTTCTGGCTTAAATGGATCAGATATCCAATCTTTTAACTCACCTGGTGGTACAACATCAACATGTCCAGCAAAACACAAGTTTGGTACTCCATTTATATATTTCGCATAAAGATTTTTAACTTTATCACCAAACTCTAAAATCTCACATTCAAAACCACTTTTCTTGAGAATGGCTGCTATATGCTCTATTGCCCCATCGTCTTTTGGTGTTATACTTTTAAAAGAAATTAATTTCTTAGTTAGTTCTACAGGGTCAATCTTCATATCAATCTTGAAATACTAACATTACCGTATTGTAAACATTCTATGCGATATTTAAAACAAATATTACAGCACACAGAACAAGTTTTTATTAGGGAAGTAACAGTACTTGCTGATAATATCTATGAAATATGTAGACAATACGGAAATGACATTTTTCTGATTGCAGATAAAAATACAGCAAAACTTTTAAACAAAAACATACTTAATAAAGTTTCTCATTTAATTATTCCAGCCACACCTGTCATTCCAGCGCGTGACTATGATGGATCACAGTGTCACGCTACTTGGATGACACCAAATAGACTGAACAGAGCTGCTTCTCTCCAAGCTGTAAACCTAGTTAGAAATAAAGCAAAAGATAGTGACTTAATGGTTGCATTTGGCAGTGGCACTGTTAATGATATCTGTAAGTACGCAAGCTATTTAGAAGGCAAAGACTACATATCCTTTCCAACAGCTGCTTCCATGAATGGATATAGCTCTGCAAACGCTTCAATATTAGTTGATGGATATAAAAAATCGTTCGGAGCACATCTTCCAAAGGCAATATACATTGATACCGATATAATTGCCAACGCACCACCACGCCTCACATTAAGTGGATTTGCAGATTTCATCTGCCGTTCAACAGTACAAGCCGATTGGCTATTATCTCATCTATTACTTGGCACAGAATATAATGAACTCCCCTTTAAACTTGTTCGCAATCTGGAGGAAATTTTGCTCAGAGAACACTTGGCACTTGCTAAAAAAGATAAAAGAGTAGTTTTATTACTTATGGAAGCCTTATTGATTTCAGGACTCGGAATGGTGATGTCAAAAGGCAGTTACTCTGCAAGTCAAGGAGAACATATGATAGCTCATGCAATTGAGATGGTAACACAGGATTATTCCTCCTCGTTACATGGGGAAAAAATTGCTGTGACAACGATTACCATGGCTAACTTGCAAGAGGAGATATTGTCAATACGAAACCCGATTACCAAACCGATCACTTTAGATGTAAAACATATAACTCAGTGCTTTGGTAATACCGAATTTATAAAAATTCTAAAGCAGAAGCAAATGATGCAGCAAAAAATTCAAGAGATTATTTGCAAAGAATGGAGTAATATTTCTAGTTTAATTAAGCAAAATTTACTATCTGCAAAACACCTGCAGAAAGTATTTGAAGATCTATCAATTCCGTACTTACCGGAGCATCTTAATTGGAACAAAGAGCAATATTGCAAGGTAGTCAATCTTACATTTGCAACAAGAGATAGATTCACCTTTCTTGACCTGGCTGGTTGTATAGAAAAAAGTTAGATTTTGTGTATTCGTTCAGTAGGGTAGCAAAATAAGATAGACAAAAACACAGTAACAAATGGTGTCATGCAAGTAGCTATCCAGCCTTTCTTAACAACAAAAACTTAGCATGACTTTTGTGCTCAAAAAACTTCTGGATTCCAGCATCAAGTGCTGGAATGACATGGTAAAATATTATTCAAGTAGCCTCTGTCCCAGTACCTATTCGGTGTAATAGTTTAGACTTGATCTGACAGGCATGAATTAACTGACAGAAGAATTAACAAAGTCAAAACCAAAATCAGCATCCTGTTTAATGCTATCAATATTTTTCTGATAAGCAATATGCATACTATCAAAAAAGGTTTG
>NZ_JAFEVF010000050.1:0-4802 GCF_048054115.1 Wolbachia endosymbiont of Nasonia vitripennis
AACCTTTTTTGATAGTATGCATATTGCTTATCAGAAAAATATTGATAGCATTAAACAGGATGCTGATTTTGGTTTTGACTTTGTTAATTCTTCTGTCAGTTAATTCATGCCTGTCAGATCAAGTCTAAACTATTACATTTATACACAATAAAATTTTTATAAGTAAGATGTCAGAAGGTATCAAAACCATATTAGTAGAAGACAATAACGTTAGGCTCGATAGGTACATTAGAAGAATTTTTCCCAATTTGAAACAATCTGCAATTGAGAAGTCTTTAAGGAAAGGATTAATCAAGGTTGATAATTGCACGGCAAAATCCAGCGATAGAGTGAATTCTGGGCAAACTATAACGATAAGATACTTAGATTATATTGAAAACACTAATTCTGATCGTAAATATAATGAAAAATTAGTAAATTTACTGAGAGACAACATACTATATGAAGACGAGTATATATTAGCTATAAACAAGTCAGCAGGAATAATCGTTCAAGGCGGTATAAAGGTAAAAATTAGCATTAGTGACTTGCTTGACCAAATAAGAGAAGGGGAAGTATTTAAAATTGTCCATAGACTTGATAGAGATACAAGCGGAGTAATAATATTCGCGCGCAATGCCAGTGTTGCAAGATACCTTATGGAAGAATTTAAAGGACGGAGGATAAAAAAAACTTACCTAGCATTAACTTCTGGTATACCGAGCAAAGATAATGGAATAATAGACTACCCGTTGGTGAAAAAATATATTTCAGGGCAAGAAAAAGTAGTTATTGATGAAGACTCACCTCAAAATGCCACTACGCATTTTTCAATTATATCAAGATTAAAACATAATGTTGCTTATTTAAAATTACAACCAATTACCGGCAGGACACATCAGTTACGTGCGCATTTAGCTCATATAAATTGCCCTATTCTTGGTGACGGTAAATATGGTGGTAAAAAAGCTTTTATCGATGGGGTAGTAAATCAGATCCACCTTCATTCGCATTCTTTATCTTTAAAATTGCCAAATAATAAAGAAATCACTATTACTGCTCCTATCCCTAGGCACATCGAAAAATCTATTGAAGTGCTATCTTTCAACTGAAACGATTTCACCAATCAACTTTTCTATCTTTGGCTTTAATTTGAAGTACAGATATTAGGCTAATTAATGCACAGATAGTAAGATAAATGCCTGCTGCAAGTTTTGTTTCAGTTTTTTCTATAAGCCACATGCATATCGATGGAGAAAGGCCGCCAAAAATACCTGCAGATATGTTATGTGCGAGGCTAAAGCCAGTGCATCTAACTTTTGTTGGAAATAACTCGCAGGCGAGAGAATTATATATTCCAAAAGATGCGCCTATCGGCACACTTATTAATAGAAAAGTGAGCGTTACAATATAGTGGTTATCATATGATAATAGTGAAAGTGCCGGCAAACTGACACAAGCTAAAGCTAATAACGTAGGAATGATCACGTTTTTTCTTCCAACTTTATCAGATAGTATTGCAAACAGCACTGCAGACGTCCCAAATGTAATTTCAACCATAATCCTTACTACATTTTTAATATCAATATCTGAAAGAATAAGCTCTTTTACAGATATGTTGTAAAACATGATTACTGAATAAACAATTGCGTTTTGAGCAATGCCAAGTCCAATTGCTATCACAAATGTTCTTTTATAATTCTTGATTAATTCTAAAAAGGGAGAATTAGATAAGCTTTTATTTTGGTCATGAGTTTTATATGCTAGACTCTCTTCCATTATGTACCTTATTAAAAAGCCTATTACACCCATAACAGAGCAGAAATAGAAGAGCAACCTCCAGCCCCAAATTTCATAATTTTCACCTGTAAACTCTTTGCAAACAGCTATCATTACAAAGCATGTAATAGAACCAAGAGCACCACTAAAAGCTTTCATGCTACCTAAAAAGCCTAGATTTTTTTTATCGCTTGAATGCTCTATTAAAAAAGCTGAATTGATACTTGTTTCTCCACCTGCTGCCATTCCTTGTGTTATTCTACAAAGCAGAAGCAGCATAGGAGAAAATATTCCTATTTCTTTAAAGCTTGGTATAATCGCAATTGCAGTAGATGATATCGAAGCTAATATTACGGAAGTCAGCAAAATTTTCCTTCTGCCGTATTTATCTCCAATGTAACCAAAAATAAATGCACCAAGTGGTCTAAATCCAAATCCAATTGCAAAACTGCCAAGAAATTTGATTGTGCTTAAATAATCACTTTCTGAAGGAAAAAAAACGTTGCTTATTATATGCTTTAAAACTCCAAACAGAGTTACTTCATACCATATAATCATATTGCAGATTATGCTTGATAGTATTGCTTTTTGAATATTGTTCATAACTTCCAGTTTACCACACTCCGGTATAAAAATTTTTATTCAACAACCTTTAAAGACAACTCACGTAAATGCTTATCCTCTACTTTAGAAGGAGCACCCATTAGAACATCTTCACCTTGCTGATTCATAGGAAAACAGATTACTTCACGAATGTTCGGCTCATCAGCAAGCAGCATAACCATTCTATCAACCCCTGGTGCTATTCCACCATGAGGTGGCACTCCAAACCTAAATGCACGCACGAGCGCACCGAATTTTGTATCAACTTCCTCTTTACTGTAGCCTGCAATGGCAAAAGCTCTGTACATAATATCTAGTTTGTTATTACGAATTGCTCCACTTGACAGCTCTATTCCATTGCAAACAAGATCATATTGGTAAGCAAGGATATCCAGTGGATTCTTTTCTTCTAAATCTTTCAAGCCACCATGTGGCATAGAAAATGGATTATGAAAGAAATCAATTTTTTTACTTTTATCGTCATACGCAAAGTAAGGAAAATCAATCACCCAACAGAATTTGAAGATATTGTCATCTATAAGACCTAGTTCTGATCCCAAAAGAATACGCACTTTCCCTGCAATTATTGCTGCTTCATTTTCCTTATCAGAAGCAAAAAATACACTATCTCCAGGTTCTATATTTGTTATTTCTTTTATGGAATTTAACCTATTGTCATCAAGGAATTTAGCAATTGGTCCTTTTGCAATTCCATCTTTATCGAACGTTATATATCCAAGACCTTTAGCACCGAATTCTTTTTGTGCATGTTCTATTTTTTTATCAAAAAAGCTACGAGGTTCTTCTGCTGTTTTAGGAGCAGGAATGGCTCTCACTACCATACCTCGCTCAATATTGCTTTTGAAAATATTGAACTCTGAATTACGGAAAATTTCTGTTACATCGCTGATCAATAGTGGATTGCGCAGATCTGGTTTATCAGAACCGTATTTGAGCATTGCGTCTTTGTATGTAATACGTGGAAAATCTTTATCAACTGATTTGCGAGAAAATTTGGCAAACACTTTATATAAGGTAGATTCAATAACCTGAAATATATCTTCTTGAATTACAAAAGACATTTCAAGATCTAGCTGATAAAACTCCCCAGGAGAACGGTCAGCCCTTGCGTCCTCATCACGAAAACAAGGTGCAATTTGAAAATATTTATCAAACCCTGAAACCATGAGCAGCTGTTTAAAAATCTGCGGAGCTTGTGGTAATGCATAGAATTTACCAGGATTCAGTCTGCTTGGCACCAAATAATCACGTGCCCCTTCAGGAGATGAAGCAGTAAGTATTGGAGTTTGAATTTCCAAAAATCCTTGCTCTATCATGAGCCTTCTCAGCTCTGCAATGATTTTTGAGCGTAGAATAATGTTGTTACGGATTTTTTCACGTCTTAAGTCAAGAAACCGATATTTAAATCTCATATTTTCTGGGTATTCTTGCTCACCGGCAATACTTGCTAATATACTTCTTTCTTCTTTTGCTATTTCTTCATCACAGTGGAACTCAACTTCCGATTCAACTTGTAAATTACTAACTATAACTTCAATTTCTCCTGTGGAAATAGAGCTATTTACCGTATCTTCAGTTCTAGCTTTGACTATTCCTGTGACAGTAATCACACTTTCTGATTTTAAATTTGAAATTTCATCAAAAAAGTCTTTGTCATTATTGAATACCAGTTGAGTAATTCCATAAAAATCTCTTAAATCAACAAAGATTAGGTTACCATGGTCACGTTTACGGTACAGCCACCCAGAGAGAGTAACTTCCTTTTCTACATCATTCTTCCTTAATTCATTACACGCGTGAGTTTTATAGCAGTTCATTTAATTGAAATTTCTAGAATACAGAAAGATTATAAAATAAATTAACCTTTGGGCAAGATAATATCTAAAGATCCTTTACAAACAATTCTGATTTGGATATAATTTCTTTGATTGTGTGTGTTGAAGTATACTTATGACTCCTGAAGAAAAACAAAAAATTCTAGCTGAAAATAAGAAGAAAGATTCTGTATTAAAGGAACTTTCTAGCGCTGTTACCAAGAACGACTTAGAAAAAGTAAAATCAATTTTCGAGGGAAATAGTCCTATTATTAAAGATGTTGTTGCTGAGGTTAATTCTGCAAACAGTATAAATTTATTAGGTTATGCTGTTGATAGTGAAATGGCTAAATATCTAATAGAAAAGGGTATAAGTTTTAGCGCTGCAGTCACAAAGGCAGTTCAAAGCAGAGATTTAGAGTCAGTAAAATCAATCTGTCAGATGAATAGCTTAATAGCTAAAGATGTAATAGTTTAGACTTGATCTGACAGGTATGAATTAACTGACAGAAGAATTAACAAAGTCAAAACCAAAATCAGCATCCTGTTTAATGCTATCAATATTTTTCTGATAAGCAATATGCATACTATCAAAAAAGGTTTGCA
>NZ_JAFEVF010000051.1:0-4509 GCF_048054115.1 Wolbachia endosymbiont of Nasonia vitripennis
GCATGAATTAACTGACAGAAGAATTAACAAAGTCAAAACCAAAATCAGCATCCTGTTTAATGCTATCAATATTTTTCTGATAAGCAATATGCATACTATCAAAAAAGGTTTGCATAGGAGTCTTACCATAGCAATATTTACCTGAATGCGGTCTAGATCTATTGTAAGAATGCACCCAATGGTCTACGTCTAACTGAAGTTCTGCCAAAGAGGTGTAAATTTTCTTTCTAAAGATAATATTGTAACATTCATCTTGCATAGTTCTGTGGAACCTTTCACATATGCCATTAGTCTGTGGAGAACGAGCTTTGGTTCGAGAATGATCAATATTTTCTACCCCTAAATATAGCTGGTAAGCGTGATTTTCAGGTCTGCCACAATACTCTGTACCACGATCCGTCAAAACACGTAGCAATGATACTTTCTGTTCATCAAAGAACGGTACTACCCTATCATTAAGAAGATCTGCAGCTGTGATAGCAGTCCTTTCTGTGTAAAGCTTAGCAAAAGCAACTCTGGAATAGGTATCAACAAAGGTTTGCTGGTAAATTCGTCCAATACCTTTGATATTACCAACATAATAACTGTCTTGGCTACCTAAGTATCCTGGATGCTCTGTTTCAATTTCTCCATGGGCCTCTTTTTCTTCCTTAGCCTTTTCTAGAGCTGTTATCTGTTCTTCTGTTAAAATGATACCATCCTGAGCTACTTTTGCTTCTAATGCCTTTAACCTCTTTTTAAAATTTTCAAGATCGTTTCTTTGCCACACTGATCTTATTCCACTTGCAGAGATGAGAATTCCTCTCTTTTTCAGTTCGTTTGCTGCTCTTTCTTGTCCGTATGCTGGAAACTCTATTGCTATTTCAACTACTGCTTTTTCTATATCCTCCGACACTCTATTTGCATACAATGGCTTGCTTTTGCTTATCTCGTGTAAAGCCTCTTCTCCTCCTGTTTCATACAGTTCTTTGAAGCGGTAAAATGTATCCCTTGAATATCCCATTACTTTACACGCCTGTGATACATTTCCTAATTGCTTTGCAAGTTCTAGCAATCCCAACTTTGGTTTTAGTATTTTTTCTTGTGTTGTATTCATATCTGACACTCCTTTAAAACTTGTCTATATTTTTATCTTACTTTGTTTGCTTGTCAGATCAAGTCTAAACTATTACATCTTATTCTTCAATGAGAATCCCATTTTACGGTGCTTAAATCTATTCCCTCTTGTACCATTTCCAAAAGTGGGCTCATCTCTCTTAGCCGTCCAACATTTTTAGTAACAAGATCTGCCGCGTATAGAACTTCATCTTTAGTTGTAAATCGGCCAAGGCCAAATCTAATTGATGAATGCTCAAGATCGTGTCCATTGTTTAGTGATCTTATGACATAAGAAGGTTCAAGAGATGCGGATGTGCATGCAGAACCAGAGCTTACTGCTAAATCCTTGATTGCCATGATAAGAGACTCACCCTCAACATAAGGAAAACTTAAGTTAAGGTTACCTGGAATCCTATTTTCGTAGTTACCATTTAAAACAACATCAGGAAATGCCTCTTTTATTTTGTTGTACAAAATATCTCTCAACTCTTCTAATTTGCTTGCTTCTATTTCCATTTCTTCTTTAGCGATACGTGCCGCTTCACCAAAACCAACTGCAAGGGGAGTAGGAACTGTTCCAGAGCGCATGCCTCTCTCCTGTCCACCACCACTAATTAGTGGCGTCAACCTAACACGAGGATTTTTTCTACGGACATATAATGCACCTATTCCCATAGGTCCATAAATTTTATGGCTAGAAAGGCTCATAAGATCAATGTTCATTTCATTTACGTCTATTGGAACTTTTCCAAAGCTTTGAGCAGCGTCTGTATGAAAAAATATATTATGCTTTCTACACATTGCACCAATTTCTTTGACAGGTTGCATTACTCCGATCTCATTATTTGCCATCATCACTGAAATCAGAATTGTTTTATCAGTGATTGCCTCCTCAAGTTTCAACAAATCTATAATTCCGTTTTGCTTAACGGACAAATATGTAACTTTGAAGCCTTCATTTTCCAGATGTCGACAAGAATCTAAAACGCACTTATGCTCTGTGCAGACAGTTATTATATGATTTCCCTTATTCTTATAAAAATGAGCAACACCTTTGATAGCCATGTTATTTGATTCGGTTGCACCCGAGGTAAAGACGATTTCTTTGCTGTCTGCATTCACTAAATCAGCAATGTGCTTCCTTGCTTTTTCTACTGCTTCCTCAGCTGTCCAACCAAATGAATGGCTACGAGAGTGTGCATTACTAAACTCACCAAAATAAGGTATCATCACCTCTAAAACACGAGGATCTACTTTAGTAGTAGATTGATAATCGAGAAATATTGGTAATTTTATTTTAGCATTACGTATTTTTTCCATATTCATAGTCAGGTTTCAGCATAGAAGTTACAATATTTAGTAGCACTAAAGCTTAATTTTTTCAAGATATAATCTTGCCTAAACGAAAGTTGTCAGCGCTCTCTTCTACGTTATTCCAGTTCTCCTGTAATGTCATTTCCTATGATCAGTGTTTATGCAGCTAGGTCGAATACGCGCTAGGTAACCCTATTAGTGCTAGCAGCTTCTTGACGCCCATCCATTAAGACTGCTACTCCATCAACTTTAGTACTGGGCTTTAACATCATATATGTAGCACCACCAACTGCTAGTGCTACTGCTATAACTGCAACCACTGCTATAGCTATAGGTATTGCAATTGTTTCAGTTGCAAAAAGTACCGCTGCTATAGCAGTGCCTAATAATGCAGTTTTTACAGCGGTAGCAATCCCTTTATTAAATGCTTTCACAAAAGAACGTCCTCATGCCTTTAATAGAACTTCTACGTTTTGACCCTTGGCATAATCTAAAGGGGTCATTCCATGTGTATTTACTGCATTAACATTTGCTCCTTTTTCGAGTAAAACATCTACTGTCTCTTTGTGACAATAAGAAACAGCATAATGTAAAGGAGTTCCATACAAATGTTGCGCATCAACATTTGCTCCTGCTTGGAGTAAAACCTCTACTATCTCTTTGTGATCTTTATGAACAGCATTGTGTAATGGGGTAAACCCATGTTCATTCCTTTCATCAATTTTAATTCCTTCGATCTTTAATAGAGCTTCTACTGTTCCTATATGGCCATGTTTAGCTGCTAAATTTAATACAGGAGTCCAACCTTTTCCACTCTTATCGCTAATGTTTGATCCTGATGATATTAGAGCATCCAACACATTTGCATAGCCTGCCTCAGCAGCTATCCTTGATAACGTAAACTTTAAATATTTAGGATGATCTGAGGTAAATTCATGATTTATATCGAATTTCTCATCAATCCACTCTTTATGTAAATCTTGATCCTGCCTCTCTAGTTCTTCTTGTATTTTCTCAATTATGTTATCTTTATTAAAATCTTGCTTATCGTTAATTACATTCAATACTTTTTTCAGTGTTTCATATCCTTTTGCCATAACTTTACCTTTAAACTAGAGTAAAATATCTAACTATCACATATTATACTAGAAAATAAATATTTATTTTAAATGAGCTTATAATCGAAATTGTGGGTAGCAAATTATTGCCTCTTGGATCAACAATGTTCGTATAGCTGCAACCCTGAAGCTACTATCTCTCATCCACTGAAGGTATTGCACAGCGCTATCTACTTGATCGTCGTGGCGGGTTTCTGGAAACATTAAAATCTCATACTCAAAATCGCTGAGCCATACTGCTTGGTGTGGCAGAAAAACCTTGCCAGATTCTATTATCGGAACAATCTGGTGGAATCGAGCAAGTTTGCCACCGTGTGGCACTATCCCGATAATAGGTATTGCCTTGAGCTCTTGAATCAATTGCTGACCGCTTGTTTTTGCTTCGATTAAAATTGCGTGTGGCTTCCATCTTGCAGCTAGTGATAGAACTTGTTCTTTAAGTTTTGGATACTCAAGCTTTGCACGGTACACATCGAGTAAATAAAACTTATTATTCACCTTTGTCCAGGTGGTGCAGACACTAAAGCCGCTAGAATCGTTTGTTGAAACAGCAGTGTCCCAGCTCTGAGTTATATGTGAGAGATTGTCAGGAAAATTTCTATAGCGTTTCAACCATTCTTGCTTAATTATACCACTTGAAAGTGGCAGAGGATTTTGTTGATATTGAGCAGCAAAAGCGTAACTCCCAAGTTCAGCCTTTATCATTTCAATTTCTCCTCCATCTAGGGGATATAGCAGCTGACCTTCCTTTTTTAAGTATAAAATCCTTGAAGATGTAGCGCCTGTTGAGCTTTTGCACTCATTTGTAGTTACTCGAATAATAGGAACAGGAGAAGGGAGAATTGATCTTTTGATTGAATAGATAATTTCCTTATTTTCAGAAATCATCGGTAAACAAACATGTGTGTAATAGTTTAGACTTGATCTGACAGGCATGAATTAACTGACAGAAGAATTAACAAAGTCAAAACCAAAATCA
>NZ_JAFEVF010000052.1:0-4420 GCF_048054115.1 Wolbachia endosymbiont of Nasonia vitripennis
A
Source organism: Wolbachia endosymbiont of Nasonia vitripennis (assembly GCF_048054115.1). Lineage (NCBI taxonomy): Bacteria > Pseudomonadati > Pseudomonadota > Alphaproteobacteria > Rickettsiales > Anaplasmataceae > Wolbachia > Wolbachia endosymbiont of Nasonia vitripennis. Next base: position 2 of record NZ_JAFEVF010000052.1, read on the forward strand.
TTTTGGTTTTGACTTTGTTAATTCTTCTGTCAGTTAATTCATGCCTGTCAGATCAAGTCTAAACTATTACATTTTCTTGTGTTGTATTCATATCTGACACTCCTTTAAAACTTGTCTATATTTTTATCTTACTTTGTTTGTCAGATCAAGTCTAAACTATTACACTTTATGTTTGTTATGAGTGGAATTTTAGTGTCAATTTTAGCACTTTTTTCAGATCATCAAATGGCGCTTTTCACAATATTTGCAATGTTAACATTTGCTAGTATTTTTAATTATGCTACAAAAGAAACATACTATAAAAATAAAGTAGCTGAATCTTGAGTCGATTGTTATATTATATTAACATACTGTAATAAATTATGACAACAAAAGACACAACAGTAACTAAGGCAACGATAGCTGAATGTATAAACCAGGAAATTGGATTATCGAAAGAAGACTCTATTGCAATAATAGATGATATATTGGATGAGATAAAAACGAGCTTAGCAAAGGATGGAATAGTAAAAATATCTTCATTTGGAACATTTTTGGTTAAAAACAAGAAAGAAAGACCAGGAAATATACCAAAGACATCGGAAAGGGTAGTAATTAAAGCGAGAAAATCAATTTCTTTTAGACCTTCAAAAATGATGAAAAAATTAATAAACAACCGATGAATAAGGAAAAATTATTTTACACAATTGGAGAAGTAGCTGAAGAACTACATTTGGAGCAGCATGTTTTAAGATTCTGGGAAAGTCAATTCCATCAAATTAAACCTATAAAACGGAAGGGAAGAAGACTATATGATCATAAGTGTATAGAGGCAATAAAGAAAATAAAATATATGCTATATGACAAAGGATATACAATAAAAGGAGTACAAAAGGAATTTGGTAACGATGTAAGAATTGATCATTATTCAAGAAATTTGTTGCAAGAACTTACCGATTTAAGAGACTATTTGACTGATAAAATAAATGAAGAAAGTAATAAATAGACGAAAAACACTATAAAGTTTTGTGAAAGTTGATATATCTAGAGATAAGTGTATGTGTCGTATAGCCTTGTTCTTTATATTATCAGCAATACTGATAAGCTGTGGCCTGCAAAAACCTGCACCTGTACTACTTAAAGGCGAAGAATTTTATGGGAAAAGAGACCTAGAGTACACAAGGGAGTATCATTTGATTAAAGAAAATGTTGATTCTTCGCTGCGAAAAGAAAGTAGAAAAGCCTTTGTAGATAAGGTATATAACAATAATGCACAAAGCATGTGTAAATTTGTAATACCGGTTAAAGGTGCAGTTACCTCTTCTGATAAAATATGTCAAGATGGCATAAAAATTACTGCTCAAAGTGGAACAAAGGTTATTGCTTCTGCACCTGGCAAAGTAATATACGTAGGCAAAGGCCTGAGGTGGTACGGAAATTTAATTATAGTGGAACATAAAGATAATTACATGACTATGTACTCCTATTTAAAAAACATACAAGTTGAAATTGGTGATAAAGTAAAACAAGGTCAAGTAATTGGATCTGCAGGTAAATCAAGCACACAAGATAAAGATCCGCAGATGTGTTTCACAATAAGGCATAATGGTCAAGCAGTCGATCCTTTAGTACATATAAACTGTGATTGAATTTATGAAATATGATTTTAAAAACGTTGAAAAATTCTACCAAAATAAGTGGGATTTTTCTGTAAGCAAAGATAGTAAAAAGAAGAAATGTTACGTGTTGGAAATGTTTCCATATCCATCTGGTAAGATTCATATGGGGCACCTGCGTAACTATGCAATAGGAGATGTTATAGCACGTTACAAGAGAGCTCATGGATTTGAGGTTTTGCACCCAATTGGCTGGGATGCGTTTGGATTACCAGCTGAAAATGCAGCAAGGGACAATAATATTAACCCTGCGGCGTGGACAAAAGAGAATATAGACAATATGCGTGCACAGCTAAAATCTATAGGTCTTTCCTACAATTGGAATCACGAGCTTTCCACATGTGAGCCTGATTATTACAAACACGAACAGAAATTTTTTCTGGATTTTTTAAAGCATGGTCTTGCCTATCGAAAAGAGTCGTGGGTTAATTGGGATCCAGTGGACCAAACAGTGCTTGCAAATGAGCAAGTGGTTGATGGAAAAGGATGGCGATCAGGTGCAGTTGTTGAAAAACGTAAGTTATTCCAATGGTTTTTAAAGATTACTGATTTTGCTGAAGATTTGCTTCATTGTCTGCAAAGTTTAAAAAATTGGCCAGAAAAAGTCAAAACTATGCAAGAGCGCTGGATAGGAAAATCTGAAGGGGCAACTATAGATTTTGAAATAGTTGGCCTGAATAAGAAATTAAAGATTTTTACAACTTCTCCTCATACTTTATTTGGAGCTTCTTTTCTTGCAGTAGGAGCAGAGCACCCTATTGTACAAGACCTTAAGGACAAAGAAATAAGAGACTTTATTGGTAATATGAAGGCAAAGGGGGAGAATGATGAAAAAATTGGAATTTACACTGGACTGAACGTCAGGCACCCATTTCTCGACAAGGAATTACCAATTTATATAGCGAATTTTGTGTTGATGGAGTATGGAGAAGGTGCGATTTTTGGTTGCCCTGCACATGATCAGCGTGATTTTGAATTTGCACAGAAGTATGGTTTACCGATTATTCCTGTAGTTTGTGAAGAGACCACAGAGATCTTAAAAGAACCGTACTTCGGTGATGGAGTGATGTTCAATTCTGAATTCTTAAACGGACTAATGATTAATGAGGCAAAAAAAGTAATCATAAAAAAACTTGAAGAAAAAGGAATAGGTAAGAAAACAATAAACTATCGTCTACACGATTGGGGAATTTCAAGGCAACGTTATTGGGGATGTCCTATACCTATTATACATTGTAAAGATTGTGGAATTGTTCCAGTTCCAGAAAAAGACCTCCCTGTTGTTCTACCAACGGATGTAGAATTTACAAGTGGTGGTAATCCCCTGGATAAGCACCCAACCTGGAAATTTGTTGATTGTCCAAAGTGCGGAAAGCAAGCAGAACGTGAAACTGATACATTTGACACTTTTTTTGAATCTTCTTGGTATTTTGCTGCATTTTGCAGTGAAAATAAATCGATTAATAAAGATACTTGTAATCGTTTTATGCCTGTTGATTATTACATAGGTGGAATAGAACATGCAATTCTACATTTGCTTTACTCAAGGTTTTTCTGCCGTGCTTTAACTAAATGTGGCTATTTTGACGTTAAAGAGCCTTTCTCTACTTTAATCACTCAAGGAATGGTCTGCCATATAACTTATAAAGATGAGAATGGCAAATGGCTCTTTCCCGAAGAAGCAAAAGAGTTGATTGCGAAGGGTGCTAAGATCCAAGTTGGAAAAGTCGAAAAGATGAGTAAGTCAAAGAAGAATACAGTTGACCCAAACTTTATCATAGAAAAATACGGTGCTGATACTGCTCGTTTGTTTGTATTATCCGATACCCCCCCAGAAAAAGATATGGAATGGTCTGATGATGGCGTGGAAGGTTGTTTTCGCTACATAAATAAATTGTGGCGTATGGTAGTGCAACTTAGGCCCGTAAACATACACTATGATAATGAAAACATTGTAGGTAAACTCCTAGAGTACAGAAAAAAAATCCATAAACTATTGCAAGTGCTTACAGATGACTTGGAAAACTGCAGATTAAACTGTGTGGTAGCAAAGTTTCGTGAAATGACAAATTTAATAGCTGAAATAGACGTAAAAACTGGAAAATCTCTTATTGATGAAGGTGTATGTATACTAATTAGAGTAATCGAACCATTCATGCCACACCTGGCTGAAAATTTATGGCAAAAAATAGGAGGCGAAGGCATGCTATATATGCAACCTTGGCCAAAAGCTGATGAATCACTACTAATTGATAATATGGTAACTGTGGCAGTACAGATTAATGGAAAGTTGCGTGCGACTATCAAAGTAGAAACTGATTTACCTCAAGAAAAATTGAAGAAAATAGCAACAGATTCTGTATCCAATAGAATCGATCAAAGCAAAATTCGCACTATATATGCTGTACCAAATAAGGTAGTAAACATAGTTATATAAAAATTTTGAGTAGCATGTCCCTAATTTCGTAGGTATACTTTTTTTGATATGAGTTTATATCTTTTTTAATATAAAGGATATATACTTGTGCATTATATATTTTTTTGTATGGGTAGTTATATGAAAATAAAAGGATTGTGTGTTTTAGCTGTTTTGCTCACTTCATCTCTAGCAGGTGCAGCTAGTAATAAAGTGTAATAGTTTAGACTTGATCTGACAGGCATGAATTAACTGACAGAAGAATTAACAAAGTCAAAACCAAAATCAGCATCCTGTTTAATGCTATCAATATTTTTCTGATAAGCAATATGCATACTATCAAAAAAG
>NZ_JAFEVF010000053.1:0-4325 GCF_048054115.1 Wolbachia endosymbiont of Nasonia vitripennis
TGTCAGTTAATTCATGCCTGTCAGATCAAGTCTAAACTATTACAAATCAGATAAGAAATTCACTGAAATATGTATCGAGCAAAAGTTTTCATGAATGATTTGAAAAAAACATATCAAGTAGAGAAATAGCCGAAAATTATTTGCTTGAGCTAGAGGAAAAATGGGGAGAAAAATATACTTTAGTTTTGGGAGAATAATTGGGAAAATCTGTCTAGTTATTTTAAATATTCCGGCCCTGTAAGAAAGTTAATTTATACCACAAATCCTATTGAGGGACTACATAGACAGATCAGAAAATTTACTAAAACCAAGGGCTCATTTACTAGCACAAATGCCTTGTATAAACAGGTATATTGTGCTATAAAGAAGGCAGGAGAGAAATGGACTATGCCTATACATGATTGGGCTTTAACTATCTCTCAACTTGATATCTTTTTTCCTGGTAGGTTAAAAATCGAGTTGAACTAAAAATGCGATTTGACACAGTTTATTTAACACTCCCTTTTTATTCTGGATACTAGGTTAAAAATAGAACGTTTAAATTTCTTGTTTTATTGTTATCATACTTAGATTTCCTAAGAACTTATTTACTACAAAATACAACAAGTTCTATTTATTTGAGAAAGTTGTGCGTCTTGTAGAACAGATTTTGTTGTAGGTTTCTCTGTAGCTATTTCAAGGTTTTCTTCTATGCTTTTTTGTTCTCTGTAATCTTTAACTTCTTGAATGAAATCTTCAAGCCACTTCTCACTACCTATCTTGGCATGTCGTTGTTGCTCACCTTTAAGAAGTTTTATTACAGCTGCATCTTGATTTTCAGGCACTCTTTGATATTTAAGCCACAAGTCACAAATATCAGGAGGAGCTTTTTTCAAATGAGCTTCAAAGGTTGCTTTTGTGTCTTTTGTACTTTCTTCTTGTTGATCTTGATGGAATTTAAACCAGAAATTGCGAATATCAGGAGAAGCTTTATCCCAAAGAAGTTTAGTAATTTCTTTTATATTTCTCAGATCTTCTTGTTTCAATCTTTTACCATCACCTATATATCGTTTATTAAGACCAACTTGCAGAGGATAAAGTAAAAAGGTAGTTTTGCTCTGTGAATGTATAGGTCTATTTAAAATCATTGCTAGATTTGTATCACAATCTTCTAATACTGCTTTAACTTTTTTAACATCTAAATAATCTATTGCTTGACGTAATTTGTGGTGAAGATCACTTGTTCTCTTTAAGTTTTTCACTTTTTGCATATGCGAATCATCATTTCCTTTCGCTTCTTGCATAGCTATATCACACGAAATACTCTCAATTTTTTGCTCCATTTTCTGTATACATTGATTAATTTCCTTTTGATTTTTTTTGAATATAATCAACTGTGAAGTGGTACAAGGGTTAGGTAGATCGTCTTTAAACTCTTTTTGTATATTACTAGGTAATTCGCTTTTCAAAACTTCTTGTATATCGCTATCGTAATTATTTTTTATATTCTCAAAGTTGCCTTGTATAGCTTCACTAATTAATGAATCTCGAATGTTTTTTTGTCTGTCAGTTAATAACATACCTTACCTCTATCTCTTATGGCAAATTTAGCGCTATAATTATACGTATTTATAATCAAGTCAAGAGAAAAAATTAGCAAAGCGGTTGAAGTTTTAATAACATATAGCTTTCACAGTACTGTCTATGGAAAGTCTGCAAGTTTTACGTTCAATTGCGTTTATTGTGGGAATTTTTCTATTGTTGTTTGGCGTAGCAATGCTTATTCCTGCTATTACTAATAATTATCTAGGTTACGAATGGAAAAATTTTCTGGTTGGATTTATAGTTACCTGCACATTTAGTGCGATTTTTATTCTACTGGGTAAACTAAATAGGGTACATGGAATGCCGGCAATTTTTGCGATTACCAGTTGTACCTGGATTGCATTATCTCTATTTGCAGCTATTCCATTTTATCTTGATAGTTTAAGCTACATTGATGCACTGTTTGAAGCAGTATCTGGGATTACAACCACAGGAGCAACTGTTCTAAGTTACATCGAGCAACAATCTCCGGGGATACTACTGTGGAGAGCAATGCTGCACGGTATAGGTGGTTTTGGAGTAATTACAGTAGGAATTGCAATTTTTCCCATATTTAAGGTTTTGAGCTTAAATAATTTACTCTATTCTGAGTACTCAGATGCTCTTAAAAGAAAGTTACCACATACGCGAAGCGTAGTAATACATATTGCAGAAATATATTACTGCCTAATTTTATTGTGCATATTTTCCTACTATCTAGCTGGCATGCCATTATTTGACGCAGTATGTCACGGAATGTCCGCTGTATCAACTGGTGGATTTGCTAACTATAACGATTCTATAGGCTACTACAATAACCCTATATTGGAGGTCATAACAATTATCTTTATGATTTTAGGCTCTTTACCTTTTCTGAGCTATTTAAAAATTATAAGACGATTAGACGTTTGTTATGATGAACAGGTCTCTTACTTTATTAAGATAGTTGTTATCTCATCTTTGCTTGCTTGTTTTTGGTTATATAAAAATTTTGACTTAGGAGTATTTTTATCATTTAGGTACAGCACATTCACCATTACCTCCTTTATCACATCAACTGGCTATGTAATGTGCAACTACTTGAATTGGAGCTTTATTTCAGTCTTAGCTTTCTTTTTAGCCTTTATTGGTGGATGTGGTGGTTCTGCTAGTGGTGGAATCAAAATCTTCCGTTTAGTCATTTTTCTAAAATCTATAAGGAATTACTTTAGCTCTTTATTAAATCCAAGTGAAAGCGATAGAGTAAAACTCAATGGTAAAATACTGGAGAATGATGAAGTTCAATCTGTCTTTACGTTTTTTGCGATTTACATGTTAACGTTCGCTATATCATCAATAGTGATGTCTTACTTGAGCAATGCGGACTTTATAACTAGCATCAGCTCTGTTTCTGCAATGCTTACAAATTCTGGCCCAGGATTTAGTAACCTAATAGGTCCTTCAGGTAATTATTCCTCCTTTAGTGGTGGAGTAAAGCTATTTCTATCGTTTTTGATGCTGCTTGGCAGGCTTGAAATATTGCCAATTTATTTTTGTATAGGTAGTTTATACTGGAAACTTTGCCATTCCAGAGTGTAACGCTAATTCAGGTTTACATTTAAATTCTATTACATATTATTATAAGTATTACAAAACTTTAAAGGACAATTATGGCAGTTATGCCAGATAAATGGATAAGGGAAAAGGCTGAAAACTCTAGAATGATAGAGCCTTTTGTGAATCATAAAAGCAGTAAGGGTGTTGTATCTTTCGGATTATCATCTTATGGCTATGATGCAAGAGTTAGTAATAAGTTTAAGATTTTTACTAATGTTAATTCAGCTATTGTAGACCCCAAGAATTTTTCTGAGAATAGTTTCATAGATAAGGAAACAGATGTATGTATAATCCCACCAAATAGTTTTGTACTTGCCAGCACAGTGGAGTATTTTCGTATACCAAGGAATGTACTGGTAATTTGTGTTGGTAAGTCAACTTATGCAAGGTGTGGTATTATAGTAAACGTCACACCTTTAGAGCCTGGATGGGAAGGTCACGTCACACTTGAATTCTCGAACACCACTCCACTTCCTGCAAAAATTTACGCTAATGAAGGCGCATGCCAATTTGTGTTTTTAAGCGGCGAAAGTGAATGCGAGAAATCATATGATGATATGAAAGGAAAATATATGAACCAACATGGTATCACTTTGCCGTTAGTTAAGTGATTACTTTAGATGCATTTCTTTATTAATTGATATCCTTTCAAGCCGCTAATACTGATTGCATTTGCCTAGTTACAAAAATAATGTCTGTGCTAAAACATGCTCATATATAGCTCTTTTTCTAATAGTTCGAATAGCTGGATATTCTTTCTGGCTCAATTTTTTATAACAAACCAATGGTTTGATTAAAATCAGGAGAATGTGGAGGCAGATATATAACTTCAGCACTGACACTTTTAACAAATTCACTTATTTTCTATGAAAAGTTGCATTATCCAAAATCACCCAGCAAAAAGTTTGAACTAGCTATTAAAAACGTCTGTATCGCAGTAGCCTTCAAAAATCATAGGCGCCATAATTTTTCCCTTATTCAAAGCTGCAATCATACTAATATGCTGACTTTTGTGTTATCAATTCCAGATTAGTCGATATATACAAGAATTTCAGTGTTTTTTGTTGCTATGAGTTTTTTAAGCTCAGCACGTTTTTTCTGCGTCCTTAAATAGTCCTAATTTGTAATAGTTTAGACTTGATCTGACAAGCAAACAAAGTAAGATA
>NZ_JAFEVF010000054.1:0-4068 GCF_048054115.1 Wolbachia endosymbiont of Nasonia vitripennis
TGGTAAGACTCCTATGCAAACCTTTTTTGATAGTATGCATATTGCTTATCAGAAAAATATTGATAGCATTAAACAGGATGCTGATTTTGGTTTTGACTTTGTTAATTCTTCTGTCAGTTAATTCATGCCTGTCAGATCAAATCTAAACTATTACAGGTTTTGACTTTGTTAATTCTTCTGTCAGTTAATTCATGCTTGTCAGATCAAGTCTAAACTATTACATTTAATCTCATCATTTTCTATGAGTTCTCTTAACTTTTCATTCTTTTGATTTAATTCTTCCTCTGCCTTTCTTCTGTCTTCTTCTAATTTTGTTTCTTTTTCAACAAGCTCATTTTGTATTTGCAAAAACATATCTTGAATGGTTAAGCCATTTAGAAAGTAATCCAATACACTTGACACAAACGGCTGCAATTCACCATTATCTTCAAAGCTCTTTTCCTGCTTTTTGTCATATTGAGTGGGATTATAGATTGCATACAGAGGATAAAAACCATAATTCACCTCGTCGAATGATAACTCTATCGAAAATCCGCTCTGATCAAGTGGAAGTTTAGTAGCTAAATATCTACCATTATCATCTCTGACATATAGCTCATTTATACCATAGTGACCACTATATTTGTTGTAATAAATATAAAAATTCTCAGGATTAAGATTAAAGTAATCATCTAAATTGTTAGGTTTACCGAGCTTTTCACGTAGAAAACTCTTGCTCTTATCTGTAAGTTTGATGCGTGTAGAGAAGTAACACCGATCTATTCGGTCACCTTTTTCTATTTCAAAGTCTAGGACTATTTTATCGCTAAACATACAGAATTTCCTCACATTTCCAGTATTTATGATTATAAATTGTGTACTATGAAAAAAGCATTAAGGCTTCTCTATGTATCTAAAAACAGCGCTAACTTATGACAAAAACAGTTGACGTATTACTGCCACTTCCAATTGATCAGCTATTTTCATATGCAGTTGAGGAAGATACTGAAGTTTCAATTGGAGATTACGTAGTGGTGCCGTTTGGCAGAAAGCGTTTGATTGGAATAGTTTGGAGAGAAAGTAGCAAAAGCGATCGAGAATTAAAATTTATTGAACAAAAGGTCGATTTACCGAGCATCAGACCAAAACTGATCGAATTTGCAGAGTGGGTTGCGCAGTATAATGTAATACCTATTGGTATGCTTGCAAAAGTGATAATGGGAGGAGTGTTAAAGGTAAATCAAATAGATAAGTTAGTTTGCACTAAGCAAAAGCAAGAAATAAGCGAAATAGATTACCAATTAAACCCTGAGCAGCAAGCAGCTCGAGATAAAATAATAAGTAATTTGAATGAGTATTCAGTAACTTTACTTGACGGTGAAACCGGGTCTGGAAAAACGGAAGTTTATCTCTCTGTAATTGCACAGTTAATTAAGAATTATAGTATTTACGAACATTGTCTACCAAAAAGACGTCACTCCATCCTATGGTGTCATCCCAGTGTTTCCTTTTCCTGTACCTCCTTCTCCTGTCATCACAGCGCCTACTTTTTTTGCAATTCCAATGCTCTCTTCTCTTGTCATCCAGGTGCCCTCTTCTCTTGTCATCCCAGTGCCCCGACACTGGGATCCAGTTTTTCATATAATCTCATCACAAACGTTTATTTTAATTTAAGACCAATACCTAATTTAGAATCAAAATTCCTGGATAAACACTGGAATGACACCCTTATATTTAAGGTAAAACCCACTGTAACACTTAGCATACTGCCTTTGCCAAGCACTGGAATGACAACAGAAGGAGGTAATGCACAAGTCCTTATCCTTCTGCCAGAAATTGTCCTAACTTCACAATTGGTAAATCGTGTTCGCAGTCAGACATCTGGCAATATAGCTGAGTGGCATTCAGGACTTACTCCAAAAGCTCGCCGAAATAATTGGCTCAGTATCGCAAATGGAAGTGCGCAGATAATTATTGGGGCACGGTCAGCGCTTTTTTTGCCTTATAAAAACCTAAAATTGATCATCATTGATGAAGAGCATGACTCATCCTTTAAACAAGAACAGGGAATTATATATAATGCTCGAGATATGGCAATTATCTTAGCCAAAATTGAGAACATTCCAATAATTTTATCATCAGCTACTCCGCTGCTTGAAACAATTTATCACGTTAAAAAAGGGAATTACAATCATGTAAAGCTAACCGAACGATTCGGTGGTGCGGAGTTACCGCATATAAAAGTAGTGAATAATAAGCAATGGATTTCCAATGAGCTTTTCGAAGGGATAAAACAAACCATAGAGAAAAAACAGCAAGTTATGCTCTTTCTAAACCGCAGGGGATACGCGCAACTTGCAGTTTGTAAAAAGTGTGGATACAAAATTTCCTGCTCAAATTGCGCTGTTTGGCTTACATACCACAAAAAGAAGAACGTCCTTTTGTGTCACCATTGTTCTTATCAATCAAAACTTCCAGAAAAATGCTCCAATTGTCAAAGTGAGCAGTCATTGCTTCTTTATGGTGTGGGAATTGAGAGGTTACTTGAGGAAATAGTGAAATTAATACCAAGTGCAAAAACTGCGATTATCAGCAGCGATCAGAAGTCGCTTGGTAGCGTCATTGACTCAGTGCTCAAGGAAGAGGTGAATATTATAATCGGTACACAAGTGATTGCCAAAGGGCATAATTTCCCTAAGTTAACTTTGGTTGGAGTGATAAATGCAGATTTAGGACTTGAAAATTCTGATCTTAGGGCAGCAGAAAAGACGTATCAATTATTGCATCAAGTTGCGGGTAGATCTGGGAGGTTCAACGAAAAAGGAACGGTAATAGTGCAAACTAATAATCCTGAAAGTTTGATAATAAAAGCATTGCAGCAGCAAAAAAGGGATTTGTTTTATGAAATTGAACTTGAGTCAAGACGCAAAGCTAAAATGCCACCATTTAGTAGATTAATAGCGCTTATAGTTTGCGGTAAGGATCAATTTGCAACGCAGAAAGCAGCAAGTGAGATAACAAGCTTTTTGCATAATCAATGTTCAGCTACTATTCCTTCTGCGTTGTCATTCCAGTGCGTGACTAGAAAAAAAGAACTCGAAATTTTTGGCCCATCACCAGCAGCAATAAATTTCTTAAATAATAAATATCGGTATAGAGTGCTACTCAAAATACACAATAAACATAGTTTATCTATAAAGAAAAAGCTAAAATATTGGATTAAAAATTACAACTTGAATTCAAATATTGCAGTAACAATAGATGTTGATCCTGTGAGTTTTTTTTGATGTTATTTGAATTTATTTGACATTCACAGAATTAATTATATTAATTTTTTAATCAATGATTTGACTTTTATTAGAGTTTATTATATTATTAATATAACTAGAATAAGGAGATGGTATGACTACTTTACTTGAAATCGTCTGTAGGCAAGGGATAAAGTATCAAGAAAAAATTGAAGAATTGAAGGCATTTCTTGATAAAAATATCGAAATACCTATTGACAAGGAGTTATTTAAATCAGCTTTATCTATAGAGGATACTGTAGATATGAGAAAAAAGATGGTGTATCTTATTTTGCAACACTGCATTGTATACGATAGTACAGGGTCTAAGAAAAAAGAGAAATTATCATTTCAAGACGTGATGAAGATTTTAGATGAAGCGGTGAATAGATTTGTTACTCCTCAGTATTTCTACAAATTGATCAATTTTCAAGATCAAGATCAAGATCGAGAGACGTTATTACACCAAGCTGTTATAAGTAATAACACTGACGCAATAAAAGTTCTTTTTCAGAAGAATGCAAATCCTTTGTTAAAGAATAAAGGAAATAAAATTCCATTAGATTTAGCTCAAGAAAATACAAGAAAAGTACTCATTAAATGTATGCAAGACCAAGCTCAATTGAAAAAAGAAAGTGCTAGATGTAATAGTTTGATTGGCATGTAATAGTTTAGACTTGATCTGACAAGCAAACAAAGTAAGATAAAAATATAGACAAGTTTTAAAGGAAAGGAGTGTCAGATATGAATACAACACAAGAAAAAATACTAAAACCAAAGTTGGGATTGCTAGAACTTGCAA
>NZ_JAFEVF010000055.1:0-3890 GCF_048054115.1 Wolbachia endosymbiont of Nasonia vitripennis
TTATCAATTTATTACTTTACTTCTCGGTTTGACACAGTTTATTTAACCATACGCGTCAAGTTAAGGAAATATCGTGAAATATAGCAACATTTGAGATGGGCATTTTATTTGTTACATTTATTTTTTTAGGGAGTTCTTATCTAGAAGAAGATGATTTTTTCAGAAGAATCTATAAATTAATAACTTTATTACTTAATATATAAAATAGTTTTTTTTCGTTTCCTTTCTTCCTTATACCACTTTTCCTTAACTTGACGCGTATGGTTTATTTAACACTCCCGCATTTCCAAATTTTGTGAAGATTCAAATTCTTCTTGCATATCCAGTATGTCTTCTATTACTTGCTGATCTTCATCTCTTTCTTCTAATTGAAATGCTGCTGCTTCTTGAGGTGTTTCTAGCAGTTTTTTTAATATTTCTGTGCGCAGTTTCTCTGGTATTGATTTCCACTGTAGCATTACTAGCATTTCATTGTGCAGCACTGACATTTTCTGTAGTGTTTTCACTTTTTCTGACAGTCCTTTATTTTTGCAATGCTTCTATTTTTCTTTGCTGATACTGATTATCTGAATTTGTCATTGGTAATCCATGCATAACCTACTCCAAGTTAAAATTTAGATATTATTAATTAAGTGATACAGTTTCTTTAGTCAAGATAAGCATCAATATATTATAACATTAGGATTAACAGCTAAAAGAATAGAATGAAATATCAGGCAATATCCTCTATAATTAAACTTTTAAGATGGAAAAATGACAATTCGTGTAGGAATTAATGGTCTTGGTAGAATAGGCAGAAGTGTATTGCGTGCTATTTTTGAAGTAGAAAACTATAGCGAGCAAATAGAAGTTGTGGCGGTAAATGGGTCGCTCAGTGCTGAGCAGCATGCACATTTGATTAAATATGACTCTGTTCATGGCAAATTTAACGGCGATATTGATTTTAACGAGTCTGAAAATTGGCTATCTATAAATGGCAGGAAATTTTCTTTATATAGAGAACGTAGCCCTGAAAATATTCCTTGGAATGTTGATGTAGTGCTTGAATGCACTGGTGCATTCAACAAGCGTGCGGAAGCAGCAAAGCATAATGCAGAGAGAGTAATTGTCTCTGCTCCAGTTTCAGATGCTGATGTAACTGTAGTTTACGGCGTAAATAACGATATGCTAAAAAAGGAGCATAAAGTGATCTCAGCAGGTTCTTGTACTACAAACTGTCTGGCTCCGATTGTACACGTTTCACACTCCAATTTAGGTATAAAAAGCGGTTTTATGACCACTATACATGCCTATACGAATGATCAAAATATTCTTGATGGCAACCATAGAGACTTACGTAGGGCAAGAGCTTGTGGCCTTTCTATGGTGCCAACTACAACTGGAGCAGCAAAAACAATTGGTTCTGTCATTCCTCAGTTAAAGGGTAAGCTAGATGGTACTGCTATTAGAGTTCCGGTTAGCAACGTTTCTATGGTTGATTTTAAATTTACGACTGATAAGAAGGTAACAGCTGGAGAAATAAATGAAATGTTTAAGAATTCAGCAAATCATGTGCTTTCCGTATGTAACGAGCCTTTAGTTTCAATAGACTTTGTCCATAACCCTTATAGTGCAATTGTGGATTTAGCTGGTACATATGTCACAGGTGATATCTGTAGAGTTGCAGCGTGGTACGATAATGAATGGGCTTTTTCACTGAGAATGTTAGATATAGCTTTATTGTAAAGTATGAACGAAAACTCACAAAAATATGCTTCATTTTATGAGCACTTTGCGGAACTTAGAAAAAGGGTTATTTTTTGCTTTCTATTTTTTTGTGTTACCTTCGGGTTTTGTTACTACTTTAAAGAAAATATATACCGCTTTTTACTTGCACCTTTAATAGAAGTTACAAAAGATAGCAATGATTTTTCTCTAATCTATACAGACTTAACAGAAGCGTTTTTTGTATATCTCAGGGTTGCAATAATGAGTGCACTGTTGTTTTCTTTTCCTGTGTTTGCATGGCAATTCTATATGTTTCTAGCACCTGGCTTATATAAAAGAGAAAGGGCAGTGTTATTGCCATACTTAATTGCAACACCGGTTTTGTTTGTAACGGGAGCCGCTGTAGTTTACTACTACATATTTCCCCTAGCCTGGAAATTTTTTATTGCTTTTGAACATAGCGGTAAATCTTTCGGTATACCAATAGAGTTTATGCCATCAGTTAGTGAATATTTAGACCTTGTTCTTCAATTCATGTTTGCGTTTGGTACTGCATTTCAAATTCCAGTCATACTAACCTTAATGGTGAGAGTAGGGCTAATCACTGCACAAAGTTTGTCAAATAAACGTAGAATTGCGATAGTAGTAATTTTCATTATTGCTGCAATCTTAACTCCACCTGATGTACTAAGCCAAGTAGGGCTTGCAATTCCAATGTTGGTATTATATGAGCTGTCTATTCTGATATGTAGATACATTGAAAAGAAAGCAAAGGATTGAATCAAGAATATTATTTATAAACAAAGAATGAGCACCGGAGCGCTTTTTCTTGTTTGAGTGTTTTTGGCACCACAGCATTTTATTGATTTTTTGACTTGTTTGCTTAAATATATAATAATTAAAGTATATTATTATTTTGAATAGGAGAATTTTATATGCCAAAATATGAAGAGTTAAACGGAACACAACAAGAATTATATGGTAAGTTACAGGCTGCGATGGAAGAACATGAGAATATTATTGATCTTCTTACAGGATTTTCAAAAGAGGATTTGCTGAAAATTCTTACTACTGCGAATATAAAGATCAAGCTCTCAAATGGTCAAGAATATACTTCAACACCACTTGTCCATGCTATTATTCTTAATAAACAGAGAGGCATTCAAGCTATCCTAAATGTAGCTAAAAGAAATAGTATATTAGAAAAAGTTCTTACTACTGCGAATATAAAGATCAGGCTTTCAGATGATCAAGAACATACTCTAACACCGCTTGGCTGTGCTATAAATCTTATTAATCAGGAAGTTAGTCAGAAAAGTATTAAAGCTATTATAGATGTAGCTCAAGATAATGATATGTTAGAAAAAGTTTTCGCTAGTATAAAAAAAGATCATCTTAACAAAACCAAGAATATTTTAGAAATACTAAAAAATCAAGAGCAAGATGAAGAGCAAAAAGCTAAAATTGATGGTTGGCTAAAAATACTTGCAAAGAGCATATCTAGTTGTGAAAGTAAAGATGATCCTAACAAAATTGAAATGCACGATAGAGTTGAGGAGATATGTAAAAAGCAAGAGCAAGAGGATTGGAAAGTAACCCTTGAAAGGATCGTACCTAATCACGAAAATAAAGACAAGTGTGAAATATTTTCTAAGATTTTTAACAAGGAGACTTTCAAAGTATCATTAGATCCACAGCGAAATGCTGATATGATAACATTAATTAAAAAGAACCAGCCTGATTACGAAAGTAAAGAACAGTCTTTAGTAGATGAAAGCAGCATACCTAAAACTGAAGGAAATATAACTAAAGATACAGTAAAAACTACTAATAAACCAATAATCATTGGTAGTGTTTGTGGTGCCATAGCTGAATTGGCAGTTGGGTTAGGATTGTATTTTGGTGCTGCATTACCGGTATTGCCTATAATTGGTATAGCTATAGCTGCTGCTGTAGTAGTTGGACTTATTGCTGGTGGTATTACATATGTAATTTCAAAGCCTAGTGAGAATCTAGATAGAGCTAATGTAGAGCAAAGAGTTAGTATAGGGTTAACAGCGTAGTTAAGTAAAAGGAAGAAGTCTATTCTTCCTTTTCTCAAAGTTTTTTTTTGTTGATCATATATTCACAGCATTAAGTTGTAATAGTTTAGACTTGATCTGACAGGCATGAATTAACTGACA
>NZ_JAFEVF010000056.1:0-3800 GCF_048054115.1 Wolbachia endosymbiont of Nasonia vitripennis
AAACCTTTTTTGATAGTATGCATATTGCTTATCAGAAAAATATTGATAGCATTAAACAGGATGCTGATTTTGGTTTTGACTTTGTTAATTCTTCTGTCAGTTAATTCATGCCTGTCAGATCAAGTCTAAACTATTACATAATTCAAACGCTGAACAACTTCAAGCTATTGATAGAAAAATCCCTTAATTGTACATAGGCCAAGTTGGCTTATGTGTTCTTATTCTCACTTTGTAAACATGCCAATAATTTTATCCATTATTCCGCCCATATTTGCTTCAGCTTGAGTGTGTGCTATCTTACCACCGTGTGAAATTAATTTGGGATCTGCGCCAGGTGATATATTAACAAATTTACTACCAACAACTCCACTGCTAGTGATTAGGGCTGAGCTATCAACTGGGAGTTTTATATCCCTACTTATACACATGTCGATTCGTGCTATGTAGGTAGCTTTGTCGAGTGATACACCAGTTATGCTTCCGACTTCCACACCAGAGATCTTGACACTATCACCAACTCCTACACCGTTAGCATCAGTAAAAAGGCCATGTATTTTATAACAATCCTTATAGTTTTTCTTTATGTAAGATAATTTATCAATAGCGAAGAAGATAAGAAAAACAGTAAAAATTAATACAAATGAACCAGCAGTTATTTCAAGTATATTTGACCTTCGCATCTTTAGTTATTAGGATTCCAGCTTTCATAGTAATTTTTCACCTTTTGGTTTGGGTAGTATGCATCTTTTGTACCTGTTAAATTAGGAATTTTTCTTTTGTTATTATTCACTGGTACTGCATTATCAGTATAATGCAGCCATATATGCCATGCTGGAGGAATTGTTGTAGGCTCAGAAACATTGTCATATATTACCCATCTTTTTCCTTTACTTGATTCATAGTAAGAATTTCCGTTTTCGTCCCTTCCTATAAGTTCACCTTCTCTCCGCAATAGGCTCGTTACTGCATTATAAATTTTAGACAACATAAAGGTGTTAAAACAAAAAGTATTATATATACTAATACTTTAACGATGTATTAACAACAGTTTAATGCAATTACCAATTCTACAAGTTATTATACCAATAATTGCATCGATGTTCTGCTTTCTTACCAGGAAACATAGGGTGTCCTGGTTTATCTCTTTTTTTACAACGGCAGCTACTTTCTTTATTTCATTAATGTTGCTAGTGAAAACATACAATGGTGAAATTATAACTTATTATCTTGGAGATTGGGCTCCTCCATACGGAATAGAGTTGAGAATCGACATATTGAACTCCTTGATTCTAACTTTGGTGAATTTTATAGCGCTGATTAGTGTGCTTTATAGCTTTCATATTAATGAAAAAGAGATTAGCAAAAACAAAATCATTGGTTTTTATTCTCTATTTTTACTGTGCTTGAGTGGATTACTCGGAATTTTAGTAACAAACGATATATTCAACCTTTATGTCTTTTTAGAAATTTCATCTCTTTCTTCTTATGTTTTAGTTTCAATGGGAAGGGATAAGAAAGCTTTAGTTGCAGCATTTGAATACCTCATTAGTGGTACTGTAGGAGCAACATTTTACTTGTTTGGCATCGGCCTTTTATACTCTATGACCGGAACGCTCAACATGTCTGACATGGCTGAAAGAATAGTACCATTATACGATAATAACATCATAAGACTTGGTACATTATTCATTTTTGTTGGTCTCTCAATCAAAATGGCACTGTTTCCACTCAGTAAATGGCTAGTTAATGCGTATAGTGAAGCACCAAGCTTCATTAGCGTATTCTTTTCAGGTACAGTAACCAAAGTGATGATATATGTTTTTATCAGAATCTTTTACAATGTTTTTCAGCAAAATTTTTTCTTACCACTGCATAATGTGATAATTATCCTCGCACTTTGCGCTATTGTATTTGGATCAATATCTGCAATAATCGAAAAAGATATAAAAAGACTGTTTGCTCACTCCAGTATCAGTCAGATTGGCTATATACTTTTAATGCTGGGTTTAAATTCAAAATCAGGTTTGTTTTCAGCAGTTCTTCACATAGTAAATCATAGCATGATAAAAACGTCTTTATTCATGGTTGCAGGGTGTATTTCTTATAAATTTGGTATGACAAAGATAGAAAATTTGTCAGGACTAAAAAAGTCAATGCCCTATACAACACTCGCATTTACTCTACTTAGTTTAGCATTAATCGGTGTACCCTTGACAAATGGCTTTGTAAGTAAGTGGTATATGATGCAAGCAATTCTTGAATCTCATGCATGGATTTCCCTTGCAGTTTTTGCTGCTGGCTCTTTTCTTGCACTAATATATATGTGGAGGGTGGTAGAGAAAATGTATTTTGAAAATAGCGCAGCATCAAACACTGAAATGACACTTAATGAGGTACCATTACTTATGCTCTTTTGTCTATTATTTATGGCAATTTTAACGATAATAACTGGGATATATAGTAGTCCAATTCGTTTGGTAATTAATAAATTTGCTTTTTGATTTTCTTATGTTTTATTGTATCTAAAAGTCTGTAAAGTTTTCGCTGTGGATAAGCTGAAGAAGATTCACTTATTATTAGTCATGAACGTAATAGCTCTGTTTTGCGTTGGCATTGTTGTTCAATATTCTTCTGCTGGAGGAAAGTGGGCTCCATTTGCAATTCACCAATTGGTCATATTCTCTTTCTTCCTTTTGCTTGCTATAGCTATGTCATTTATAGAGCTAGATTTTTATTTGAAGCACGCTTATTTTTTTTACATAGCAGCAGTAATTGCGCTGTTAGCAGTAAATTTTTTTGGCTCGCATATAATGGGTGCAACGAGATGGATAAGAATTGGGTCAATTAGTTTACAACCATCAGAATTTGTAAAAGTGGGCTTAATACTTGCACTTGCTCGTTATTTTAATAAACAAAGTGTGTATAAAATGATGAAATTTCAAAGTTTATTTAAGCCACTTATAATTATTTTCTTACCTGTATTCCTTGTATTGAAGCAACCTAATTTAGGAACAGCTGTAATAATATTGTTTATAGGAGCATCAATTATATTCACAGCAATAATGGAAAGACCTCATTTAATAATTTTTGGAACGCTTGGCATTTTCGCAATACCAGCTATTTGGCCTTTTTTGCGCCCTTATCACAAGCAAAGGATATTATCATTTTTGGATTCATCAGTAGATCCACTTGGAATAGGTTATAATGCACAGCAATCTCAAATAGCTATTGGTTCAGGAGGTTTGTTTGGTAAGGGGTTTGTTAATGGGAGTCAAACTCAACTTGGATTTTTGCCAGAGAAACGCACAGATTTTGCTTTTGCGGTACTTAGTGAGGAATGGGGGTTCTTAGGCAGCATGGCTTTGATTTTACTCTATACCACATTGCTTGCTATAATATTCTCCATTGCTTACAGGTCAAAAAATTACTTTTCTAAGTTAATATCTATCGGGGTTTTCGCCTTTTTTGGTGCTCATTTCTTTATAAACATTGGAATGACAATAGGCCTATTACCTATAATAGGTGACCCACTTCCATTTCTATCCTATGGCGGAAGCACAACTGCTGCGAGCTTAATATGTATAGGATTGCTACTTAGTTCCGTGACATCTACAAAGGACTTAAAGCTAAGTTTCCGATTTCACCCATAGAAAGAGCTTAGATGTAATAGTTTAGACTTGATCTGACAGGCATGAATTAACTGACAGAAGAATTAACAAAGTCAAAACCAAAATCAGCATCCTGTTTAATGCTATCAATATTTTTCTGATAAGCAATATGCATACTATCAAAAAAGGTTT
>NZ_JAFEVF010000057.1:0-3764 GCF_048054115.1 Wolbachia endosymbiont of Nasonia vitripennis
AACCTTTTTTGATAGTATGCATATTGCTTATCAGAAAAATATTGATAGCATTAAACAGGATGCTGATTTTGGTTTTGACTTTGTTAATTCTTCTGTCAGTTAATTCATGCCTGTCAGATCAAGTCTAAACTATTACATATACGAAAAGTTGCTGTCTAAGTTTAATCTATCAAGTGTTACATCAGCCTGTTAAAGCAAAAGAGAAAATGAAGGTAAAATAGTTAAGATAACCCTTCAACTCCTTCCATTTATCAACTATACTGCTATAGATTTAGCAGTATAATAAATGAACATTTTCAAGCAGGTTGCCTCTCTAATCTTTAGTAAATTAAATGAGTTGAAGCAAAGGGGTGTTATAAGTACGAATGCAACAAACTTTATTGTAGAGCCTCCGAGCAATAGAGCGCATGGAGATATTTACACAAATGTTGCTATGGTGCTTGCAAAGCATGAAAAAAAGAATCCAGTTGAGATTGCAGGGATCTTAGCAGAAGAATTTAAATCTTTTGATGAAGTTGCAAAAGTGGAAATAGCAGGTCCTGGGTTCATCAATATGCACTTGAAAATGGAAGTATGGCATGGGATTTTAAAGCAAATAAATGAGCTAAAAACGGAGTTTGGCACTCTCAACATTGGAAACAATCAGGCCATCAATGTTGAATTTGTATCTGCAAATCCAACTGGGCCACTACATATTGGTCATGCAAGAGGGGCAGTATTTGGTGACGTTTTGGCAAATTTATTGAAAAAAGTTGGTTATAAAGTTACTAAGGAATACTATATTAATGATGCTGGAGCGCAGATAGATACACTAATAAAGTCAGTATATTTGCGGTATAAGGAAGCTCTGGGAGAAAAAATTAGCATCGAAAAAGGTTTATACCCAGGTGAATATTTAAAACCAATAGGGGAGGGGCTAGCTAAAAAATATGGCAAGGAGCTTAGAGAAGAGGAAGATAATCGAGTAATTAGAGAATATACTTTAAGTTCTATCTTAGAACTTATAAAGGAGGACATGAGCTTGCTTGGAGTCAATCATGATATTTTTACTTCAGAGTATGAGCTACAAAAAAATGGCAAAATCGAAGAGAGTATAAAGATATTATCTGATAAGGGTCTTGTGTATGAAGGATACTTGGAGAAACCAAAAGGCAAAGAAAGTGAAAGTTGGACTTCCAGAAAAGAAATGTTATTTCGCTCTACAACATTTGGTGATGATGTTGACCGCGCACTAAAAAAAGAGGATGGTAGCTGGACTTATTTTGCATCGGATATTGCTTACCATTTTGATAAGATATCACGTGGTTTTAACAATATGATCGTAGAGCTCGGCAGTGACCATGGCGGTTATATTAAAAGGCTTAGAGCAGTTGTCTCTGCGCTCAGTGATGATCAAGCAAAGATAGAGGTAAAACTGCATAATATTGTGAATTTCTTCGAAAATGGCAAACCTGTTAAGATGTCGAAAAGATCAGGAAATTTTCTTACAGCTAGAGATGTAGTGGAAGAGGTTGGCAGGGATATAACTCGTTTTATAATGTTAACACGCAAGAATGATATGGTCTTGAACTTTGATTTTGTTAAAGTAAAAGAACAATCAAGAGACAACCCTATTTTTTACGTGCAATATGCCCATGCTCGTGCTCACTCATTAATGCGTAATGCTCCAAAAGAGCTTCCAACAGCAGATCCTTCACTTTTAAAGACTGATGGGGAGCTCTTCCTCATAAAAACCTTAGCAAAGTGGCCAGATGTGGTAGAAATATCTGCAAGGCTTTGTGAGCCACACAGAATCACTTTCTACTTACTTGAAGTTGCAGAAGCGTTTCACGTTTTATGGGGGTATGGCAAAAGTGATTTAAACATGCGGTTCATACTAGAAGATAACTTGAACCTCACCGCTGCAAGAATGTTTCTCGTCCAAGCCTTAGCGCACGTAATCTCTTCTGGGCTTTCTATTTTTAATATAGAGCCTTTGAAAGAGATGAGTTAATTTTAATGCGTAATATTAAATGTGATAATAAATTATTGATGTAAGTACAATAAGGCCAAAAATTATACAAGAGGTCTGTTAAAATCACGTATGTCGATTGTCTTGAAGTCACACAATTGTTCTGTAGAGCTATGTCCTGTAATAATTACTGTACCGTTCTGCTCAGAGCGTATTGAGATTAGATTTAGTATTAATTCACACGTTGCACTGTCGAGATTACAGAATGGTTCATCTATCAGCCAAATGTTTGCATTAGAAATTAAAAGGCGAGCAAGCGCAACTCTTCTTTTCCAGCCTGCAGAAAGTTCACCATATCTAATGTTAAATACAGGCTGCAACTCTAAACAATAAGCAGCTGCCATAACTGATTCTCTAGTGTTCCGTATTCTTGCCCAGAATTCTATGTTTTCACCAATTGTTAAACTATCTTTACAGGCGTTTTTATGTCCTACGTAAACCATGGAAGATATAAAGGATTTTGGATCATCATATATGTCTTTTCCGCAGTATCTTATATTGCCTGATACTGGCGGTAAGAGTCCAGATAAACTTCTGATTAAGCTGGTTTTGCCGCTACCATTTGGACCAGTGATTAAGATTTTTGATTTTGGCTCAGCTTTAAAATTGAGGTTTTTAAATAATACTTTGTTATTACGAGCACAGGATAGATTTTTACATTCAAGCATCTATTGGACCTTTAAAGAGAACTTGGAGCCTAAACACTTCAGTGTATGAACATTGGATAGCTTGCACAACAAACAGTCAGTGTTTGACATACAACTGTACGAACATTGGGTTTGTAGGTAGCAGATGGTGTCATCCCAGTGCTTGACACTGGGATCCAGGAATTTTAAGTAAGCACGCTGAGCTGGTTGGCATAAAAGTAGTTGCTTTATGTTAAAATTAATATTTTTAACTAGATTACATGAAGAGCTGGATCCCAGTGTCAAGCACTGGGATGACACCCTTATACTTGACTGACTATAACACTTAAGAAGTTTAATGCCAGAAAGCAGGTTATACAACGGATACGTCATCTGCCTTTTCCTTTATATTTACCCTTAGTTGAAGACTGAGCTTTTATAAATAGCTCCCAAAATCCTTTCTTATCACCTTCTCTGTGTATCAATTGTGCAAAATGTTTCATTAAACTATTACCCATCATAACCATCTTTGTCCATTTACCTAACGGTTTTGCTATATCAACTATTTCTAGATCTTCTTTGTAAACTTGCATATTCTTTTGTTTCTCCCTTAGCATTTCCTGTTGTTTCATCAACTCTTTTTGCTTATTTTTTTGATATAATTCGTTAAATCTTCTATTTTCTTCCCACTCTTCTTTGAGAACTTTTAGAGGAAATATAATTTTTCTAATATGATTTTTGTATATTTTTCTCAAAAAGAGAAATACTGCAATTATAGTAAGTAATATCGTGCTATATGTAATGACTTGTCCGAACGGCATTTTTATACTCAGCTTATTGGCAAGCGGTATTTACAATTATACCATAACTATAGAAATTTTACAATTTTTTTCTGGATAAAGATAGTAGACTAAAAATTTCTAAAGAACAAAAGCAACGTATTTACGTACAGGCTATCAACTACTACACTCAAAACTGACAAGTGATTAAATTGTAATAGTTTAGACTTGATCTGACAAGCAAACAAAGTAAGATAAAAATATAGACAAGTTTTAAAGGAGTGTCAGATATGAATACAACACAAGAAAAAATACTAAAACCAAAGTTGGGATTGCTAGAACTTGCAA
>NZ_JAFEVF010000058.1:0-3588 GCF_048054115.1 Wolbachia endosymbiont of Nasonia vitripennis
TGTCAGTTAATTCATGCCTGTCAGATCAAGTCTAAACTATTACACAATCCTATGTTTATCACTATAACCAACACTGCCTGGCTCTAAATTAAAAAGCATCTTCGCTCCTCTTGTTTTTACATTTTAGTATAATGCAGATAATTTGTATTATCATAATCCTGGACCATATCCCCTTGCATTTACTTTGAGTAGTTGATTTTTATTAACCCCCTCTAGAAAGCTAGATGGATTTTCTATTGTATAATCTGACTGTTTAATAGCCTTATCTAACTCTTCAAATACGCTGCTATTTCTTTTAAAATACCCATATTCTATAGCTGTTAAAACACTTTTCCCCCCTAATAGACAATTTAGCCCTAAACTTGATTTATTCTCTAATTTGTTAAATCTTACTTCATCGACAAGCCTCACCTCTATTTTATTACTATCTTTCTCATTAGGACATAGATGAATACTGATCTCTCCTACTTCAGTGGTAAAAGACATTTCAATGATATCTCCTGAGATGTCTGTATAATTTCTCCTTCCTTCTATGTTTTCAACTCTAATTATACTTTTTCCAACTTGAACTATACCAATATTTAGATTTAAATCTTTAGCTTTTTGATTATTGAATATCTTTGCAACTTCAATAGTACTATTTTGTGGGTAATCTATACAAAAATATCCATTATCTATTTCTAGTTCAAAGTCATGTTTATCAATTTGCTCACTTTTACTTATAATACTTTCAAGTGCTAACTCCTTCAGCTTTGAAAGGTTTGCTTTTCGCTGACCTAAGGTATCTTTATCTGAACAAATTACGTTTACTACATCTCCATGCTCTTCATCGCTAAATCTGTTTAAAGATGCACCTTCTGATATTATCTGAAATATTTTTTTCTTGTGTAAAAACTCATAAATTCGAGTAGTGTCAGCAGATAAATATAGCTTTGGGAATGTGTCAGCTATACGATCTATCAAGGACATATCAGATTTATATGGAAAAGTGAACATTATTCCTTGTTTCAGTGCTTCGTTTATAACTTTATCAAGTTCTTTTTCGCACTCCTCATAATCTTCTTCGCTACCAGAGTAACCTAAAATGTCCAGATAATCATGGATCTTATTTATTTTTTGCCAAATACTTTCATACTTTTCTTCTTCTCTTGTATTCGGTTTTACTTTCGCTAAAGAAAAAGAATCTTTTTGACGAATTAAAACAAAAGTATCTTTTTCTTTATGAATTATGGCTTCATCATAGAATAGTTGACTGTAACGCCTACCAAAACTTTCATCATAATCAGGGCAAGGGCTAACATTGTTGTCATCGTCACTTTCACTATCCGTTTCGTTCCATACTTCAATTGGGAAATCATTATTTTCAAGGTTTTCATCTTCACTTGTTCGACAATTTTCTGTTTTTCCATATAGCCAGGTTGATTTCTGGTCATCGCTACTTTCATCGTCAGCTTCATTCCATACTCCAATCTCGAAATCATTATTTTCAAGGTTTTTATCTTCACTTGTTCGATAATTTTCTGCTTCTCTATCTGGTAAGGTTGATTCTTGGTCATTATTATCAATAATATGTTTAATTTTCACTTCAGGTACAAACTGAAGCTTTGCTATTTCTTCTCTTACGTTTTCTTTGTTTATTTCATCTGCAAGAGACACTTCATTACTAATATAGAAATTTTTCTGTTTTAAACTTTCGTTTTCCTTCTGCAGTCTATTGAATTCTGCAAATAGTTCTTTATACTCTGATAAATAAATACAAAATTGATCTCTTACATCATTAAGCTCCTTCTCTTTTTCTAATATCTGATTTTCATAATCACCTTTCAAATCCTCTATACTGTTTATCAGCACTGTACTTTCTTTTCTTACTCTATTTAACTCATCTTCAGTCAAAACCAGTTTTTGCTGTAATTCTTCATTTATTTTGTCTGTTAACTGAATTTCATTCTTTGCCTCTTTTAATTGATTATTTAAGTTCTTAATTATATCACTTTTGTTCTGAGTTTCTAATAATAATATTTCTACTTTCTGTTTTAGCTGTTCGATGTCTTGATCATTTTCAGTTAAATTTCTCGTCCTTCTTTGTAATTCAACTTCAAGCCTTTTAATTTTCCCTTCTAGGGTTTGCATTTCTCTGGTAAGTTCACTTACTTCTTCGTAATACTCTTCTACTCTTTTCTTATAGTGTTTTTGTAACTCTACATTTTTTTTAAGATCAAAATTTTCTTGTTGTAGATTTTCTATTTTACTTTTCAAACTATCTATTGCTTGATTTTCTTCATTGCTAATCTCAAATACCTCTTCAGGAAAATCTTCAAATTCACAAGATGAATTGCCTTCAAGGTCGTTACTACCAAATAAATTATATTGTACTACCTGCTTTAAACTAAACATACCTATACCCCCTACTAAAATAAACAAGTAATATATTGTATGCGCTATATATCATAAATACAATCAATTTGAATATAATCTATTTACTAATTCGTATTGTGAATTTTTATAGAGTAGGTTTAGGTGTAAAATATTATAATATCATTAAAGCAGGTGAATAAAGCACAGTCTTTTTGAGAGGATAAATTTAATGAAAAGACCATACTAATTAGTGTTATAAGGAATTGAATTATTGACTCTTCTGAAATTGCAAAAAAGGTCATATATTTGTGAGAACACGTTGCGTAAAAATAAGGTTATAAAAATAGAAGATTTAAATTATTTCCATAAGCTTGAGCAAATTAGTTCGTATATAAATTTGGTGAAAGTAGGCTAAAATAGCTAGTTTCGTGTTGTATTAAAATTACTATAAAGGAAAGTTCGCACGGATCTAGCGGCAGACCAATCCATCCCAAAACAAGCAGTTCTCACGCTTGCTGATTTTAGTTATCGGAAATGGCTGTATTGTTTCAGTTTTGAGTAATATGTAAAGTTGAATTAGTACTTAAAAATAGAAAGAGTACATTGCAGTAAAAAAACAGAAGTGTTTTTGCAAGTACTGGCTTTAGTTTTAAAAATACAAACTAAAATAAAATGCTAAAAAGTTCTTGCTCTGCTAGATCTTTTTAGCTATAATGTAACTCAATGTAAAGAATACATGGGGTGTTAGATGAATTGTATTATGTACATCATTCAGAAAGCAATCCTGGCTTTTTTAAGAATATATCTAGTTTAGTAAGAAATCAAAAGAAAGGCGCACTGTTACTCAGCAATCAAAGTTACTTAGGATTACCGTAAAGTTTCTACAGCAAATTGGTTTGGTACAGCTGCATAAGAATCAAATGAATTAGATGTCAAAACCAATCTTCAGAAAAGAGGTTTACGACAAAACAATCAAAATATGAATATTAAAATATAGGGGGCTTTATGTTAGGTAAAGAAAATACAAAGGAACAAGTAACAGATAATCAATCTAGGTTAATAAGAACGCAAAAAGAAGACACATTGTCATCTAGTAGTCAGCAAATATTACAGCTGCCAGAAGGTTTTACAATAGGGAAAGCAGTTGGAGGAGGGGATGGTTTCTTTCACGCGGTTGTACAAGGACTTAAGTGTAATAGTTTAGACTTGATCTGACAAGCAAACAAAGTAAGA
>NZ_JAFEVF010000059.1:0-3561 GCF_048054115.1 Wolbachia endosymbiont of Nasonia vitripennis
ATTTTGGTTTTGACTTTGTTAATTCTTCTGTCAGTTAATTCATGCCTGTCAGATCAAGTCTAAACTATTACATTTTCTTGTGTTGTATTCATATCTGACACTCCTTTAAAACTTGTCTATATTTTTATCTTACTTTGTTTGCTTGTCAGATCAAGTCTAAACTATTATAGTTTGAAGTATGGACAAGAATATGTAGAAAGAGGAATAGATTATTATGAAACACGTTACAAAGAGAAAGTTGTAAAAAATTTAATCAAAAAGGCACAGGAATTCGGTTATATCTTAGTTCAACAGGAATAACTAATGGGAAGTTTCTTAGAAGCACTGTTGAGGTTGCAAAAGTTATAAATAATCCAAAAGTGAAAGATTTAAGTTTTAGACATCATATATTTCATGTTGGAAAGAGTATAGTAAGAGTTGAAAATGTAGGAGGAAAAAGAAATTATACAGACGTTTTAGAAGGTGGCATTGAAATGTCTTTTACTACTGAAGTAGGAAAGATTAGTATTCATCTACGTTCTAGTGATAAAGACAACAATAAAATTGAAGTAAAGATAAGTGACGATGACAAGAAGAAACTTGATCAATTAAAAGATAAGGAAGAAATAGGAGAAAATTGCTTACTTGGTGGATATTCAGTACATGATGCGATTAAACGAGGATATTTTGAAAAACATGAAACACTACGTCAATCTTCTGAAAAAATTACCTTATCTAATGAAAAGAAAAAAAATAGTTGGTGTGAGATAGTAACAAATTCAAAACAGACAACAAGCCGTACTGTAGGGTAAATGCTACACTGCTTGATTGTCTAAAGATCTTATATTACTCACCATAAAAACTTAACAAAAGCTTAACGACATAAGTAGTAAAAAGATTATGGTTATTGACTTAATGTTACATATCGCATATAATGTACTATGTATCTTAGAGGGGTAAGTATGGGTGAGTCTACTGGAATGATAAAATTTATCACCAATCTACTAAAACCAAAGCCAGAACTATCTGATATTGAATATGAATCCGTTATAGAACATCTATCATCTAAAGAACATTTATTAAATGAGCTGATGAATGATATGTGGTACTCAGGAGATTTACCATCAGTTAGAAATCATAATGAACTACCTTCTTTAATAGATAGCAAACTTGGACTAAACGAACAAATTTGTGTTTGGTTTGCTCTAGATCACGATCTTACGCCAAGTCAAAAAAATTTAAACAAAAAGTTACTTAGTGCTCTAAAATGTTTAGCTTCTAACTGTGGTTCATTTGATAATACTGAACCTCTTGAAGAATTTTTACATGATAATAGAAACAATAAAGATTTAAAAGTAATTCTTAACCTAAGAAGAGGAGAATCTCAATCAACAGTATTGCATGCGATTGCAGGAGCAAATATTGGTGGATTTCATCGCACAGGAAATCAGGCTATAGATTTACTCTTAGAAGCAGGCGCAGATCCTAACATACAAGATAATAAAGGAAAAACACCATTATACCTTGCTGCTGCTAAAGGTCATTACGATAATGCAAACTCTCTTCTCCTGAAAGGAGCTAACCCTAATATAACAAGCAGAAAGGGGAGAACTCCACAACAAATAGCAACTAATAAACTCTGCTATAATATAGAAGAATTATTTCTAACTGATAAACAGAAAAAGTTAAATGCAGAATTGTATGACTTACTTGTACTCGATTCAGACTGCACTAAAAATTTAAAGGAGTTTTTAAGTAAGCATAAAAGAGATTCAGACCTAAAAGTGGTGCTAAATATTCGGCAAGGAATGGGTGAATCAAAAGTGTTTTCTTATGTTGATCGTTTTTCTTGGGACAATGAAGGTCTTATTCAAGAGTTAAGAAAGATATTTCTAGAAGCAGGAGCATTAGATTATGATATAAATATTTATCGTCAGCAAAAGAAAGGACAGGCCAGTAAATTACTCGTTAATTTAACTTCAAATCAGAAGGAGAAGTTAAATAAGTTTTCTGATAAGGTATTTCGAGCTCAAAATATGGCTGAACTTGAAAAGATTGTAAACGATGCTATAAAGTCTGGTGTACGATTAAACTATTCTCTTTCACAAGATTTCTTTTCAGGTAATGAGTACACTTTTACCGATTATGTGATGAAAAAAATCAGTGAATTAGAAAAAAATCCTAAAGTTGCTAGTAATATAATATGTCAATTAGTATCAAAAGGGGCAGTGTTTGGTAATACAGTTGATGCTAACACACTGACATCAGAATTTAAAGAGCATAAAACTAACCTAAAAAAAGCTTATAGAGATTATGTTAGCAATTCTCATAAATTTATTGAAATCGCAAAAAGTGCAACCAATAGCGAGCTAAAAGATGCAAGAGTAGACAACTCCGTTTTTTACTTAGAATATTCTAAAGATAGTAAAATAGACATTATAAAGATAACAGATGGGGTAAGGGGTTTAGGTCTAACCGATGGAGAGGTAAAGTGTGGAAGAAATATAGTAAAGATCGGTAGAAGTGAAGTAGAAATTAAAACTGAAAATGGCATAAGGAATTATACAGATCTTACAGAAGGTAGCAGTATAGTATTAACTTTCTATACTAGTTTGGGAGAATTAGAAGTTAGATTATGCCCTCATGAAGAAAATAAAAATTGGATAAAAGTAGAGGTGAGTGAAGAAGGCCTACTTCTACTCGATGAAATAGACAGTTATAATGAAGCAATAGAAGATTGCAATGAAGGAATAGAAAATTATGAAAAGATAGGACAAAATTGCTTATTGGGAGGTTTATCGGTTATTGAAGCTATAGACCGAGGTGTTTTTGCTAGATCCGGTGGATTAATGCATCCTGAAGTAATAAGCGAGTCTAACAACAAATGGACAGAACGTGAAGAGTTAAGAAGGACTTCTGATCCTAGGAGAGAAGTTTCTAGGTAGATTAATTTGCTAAAAAGTTGAAGATTATTATTTAAATATAAACTACTGTAATTTATAGATTAAGGAGTTCGTACCAATGTCTTCTAAGAATACTCTTTTATATTGTTTTTAAGCTGGCTACAAAATGAGGATATGGAACATACAATTGGCTGAGCTGCCTTTTACACTCCAGGTCTACTATTAAAATATGCAGCTAAAATTGGATCATTTTCTACCATTGTTGCACCTAATATGCTAAAATCTTCATCACTTGTATTGATATTTTTACATAATTGATTTTGTAACATTTATTTGCTCTTCTATATCAATTTCAACATCTTTTTGTGTGGCCCTTTGTAGTAGTCCTTTTGCAATAACCTTTTTTAATTTTCTGGCACATACTTTTTTCGATGTTTTTTCATGTTGTTTTTATAAACGTTACGACGCTGAGCCGTAAAACTTCTCTAATTGTTCACTCCATAACATTGGTATTTCTCTTAAATCAGCTAACTTCAAACCTCTTGGTTGTCTTCCCTTTACTATGTCTTCCTTTATTTTTGGAGCTAGGTAATTTAACCTTAAAATTTGTTGTACCCTTCTTGTACCTATATTAATTTGTAATAGTTTAGACTTGATCTGACAGGCATGAATTAACTGA
>NZ_JAFEVF010000060.1:0-3457 GCF_048054115.1 Wolbachia endosymbiont of Nasonia vitripennis
AGTTCTAGCAATCCCAACTTTGGTTTTAGTATTTTTTCTTGTGTTGTATTCATATCTGACACTCCTTTCCTTTAAAACTTGTCTATATTTTTATCTTACTTTGTTTGCTTGTCAGATCAAGTCTAAACTATTACAAATAAATTGATAAAATGGAGGTTTGACACAGTTTATTTAACACTCCCCAACATTCTATCGGGATGCCAGTGTCAGCTACTTGCATGACATCCTCTTGCTTCTATAGGTGTCTTTATCTCGTCTACTTTATTTTGCCACACAGATACAATGGTTTCACATGCACTTGGTAGGCTATCTATTTTGACAAAGAAGGACTACCAACACCTTCACTTTTTGCATCACTAAATTTACTTGCCACTTTATCAATAGTCCAAACGAGTGGCGTAACAACGAGCGCAGCAGCCCAAATAACAGCACTAACAACATAACTCAAAACTGTGTTAACAAATTTAGATAATGCACTACTATGGTCCCATGTCTTACGTGACAACATGGATGAATAATCTATGAACGATTTTGTGTTACGCTTAAGATCAAAACTATCTACTACTTTCGCTAATCCTTTTGCCGGCCAGTATGACAAATACGCCAATGCTAGATATAAAGGTTGCAGAATTACACTAGCTAACGCAAAAGTAGTAGTCTGAATCATAGAAGGATTTTGGTAACTACCAAGAGCTACATTTTTCACTGGCCCAACAACACTGTTGATAAGGTAAACGGATTTATAGAAACTATTTTGTGGAATTTTGTTACACCCAACACTTTTGGTAGGAACATCTCCAAACTTAGCATATTTCTTAAAATTATCATATAAATTTAACATATTACCCCTCTAAAATAAAAACATAATTATCTTACTAATATCGCTTGTTTTAGAATAAATGCAATCACTACCTAACTAAATTATCTGTTGCGCAAAAGCACATATTACCATACCATCGAAAATAAAGAGGTCAGCATGAGTTTTACTTTACCTGAGTTGCCATATGATAAAGCAGCTTTAGAGCCTTATATATCTGTAAAGACATTAGATTTTCATTATGATAAGCACCATAAGGGATATTTAAATAAACTCAACGAACTGGTTGAAAACACAGATTATCAACATATGGAAATTGAGGAATTAGTAACGAAAGTTCATGGAAATAATAATACAGTTCCTATTTTTAACAATGCAGCACAAGTTTGGAATCACACTTTTTATTGGAATTCAATGAAAAAAAATGGTGGTGGTGAGCCTAAAGATGATGGTCTTCTAGCAAAAAAAATTCAAGATGATATTGGTGGCTTTGACAAATTTTGTGAAGAATTTTCAAATTATGGAGTAAGCCAATTTGGCAGTGGATGGGTGTGGTTAGTGCTTGAAAAAGGAAAACTCAAAATCACTAAAACTCCAAATGCGGATCTACCGCTAATTTATGGCCAGGTGCCACTACTTACTATGGATGTATGGGAGCATGCATACTATTTGGATTGCCAAAATCGCAGAATTGACTACATAAAAGTTTTTCTTGATCATTTGATCAATTGGGATTTTGTAGAAGAGAATTTAAAGAAGAATATATAAGATGAATATACCACAAGTAACAAAACTAGATAATGGTCTGCGCATAATAACTGAGCGAGTGCATGAAGTTGATTCCGTAGCTTTAAATATACGAGTTGGTGTTGGCAGTAGAGCTGAAAGTGCAAGTCAAAATGGAATATCTCATTTCCTAGAGCACATGGCTTTCAAAGGAACAAAGACAAGAACTGCTTTTGAAATTGCAAAAGCTTTTGACGACATAGGTGGAGCCTTCAATGCCTGCACCGGTAGAGAAAGCACCAGTTATTATGCAAAGGTTCTTAAAAAAGATATAAAAACTGGCATTGATATATTAATAGATATATTAATGAATTCTACATTTCCAGAGGATGAATTGGAACGCGAAAAGGGTGTTGTAATACAAGAGATTTTTCAAACTAATGATTCACCGAGCGATATCATTTTTGATAAGTATTTTGAAGCAGCTTTTAAAGATCAACCATTTGGTAGGTCAATCTTGGGTACGCAAGATACTGTCAAATCTTTTACTCGAGCTAATCTAGATAACTACATAAATGAGCATTACTTTGGCGAGAACATTATATTTGCTGTTGCAGGAAATGTTGAACATGAGGAGGTTGTTCAATTAATCAAAGACTTTCTCTCAAAGATTCATTCAAAAGAGCTGAAAAAAAGCGAGAATGCAAGTTATACCGGTGGTGAGTATTTAGAACATCGTAAATTAGATCAAGTACATTTATTAATTGGTCTACCTAGTGTTTCTCGTGATGATAATAGATATCACACATTCAAAGTTCTTGATGCCATACTGGGAAGTGGCATGTCATCACGCCTGTTTCAGGAAGTAAGAGAAAAGCAGGGGCTTGCTTATTCCATTTACTCATTCAACTCTAGCTATGCTGATACAGGAATGCTTTCGATTTTTGCTGGTACAGATAGCAGTAATCTAGATAAGCTTTTGAAAGCTATAACGACAGAGTTGAAGAAATTGTCTACAGATGATTTAAAGGAAGAAGAAGTAAATAGAGTAAAAGAACGAGTAAAATCTCAAATTTTAATGTCACGCGAAAGTGTTAGCTCGCGTGCTGAAACGTTAGGACACTACTACGGTAACTATAATAAATACATCAGTAAAAACGAATTAATAGAAAAAATTAGTGCTGTTACTATTTACGATATAAAAAAAGCAGCAGAAGAATTGCTATCTCAGCATGAAAGAATTACTTTAGCTGCGATTGGAGAAATTAATTCATTGCCAAGTTACGATAAAGTGGTTTCTATGCTTAGTGTACTTTAATTATGTTGCTTATGCTCACTAAAAAGTTCAATGAATGGTTGCAAAATCCTTTCTATAAAAAGTTTGCTTTCTGGTTCATCGCATATACCACTAATCATTTTATTGAAAGTTTTTTCGCTGTTTTGTAAAAATAAATAGCTTTCTACTGATTGCACAATAGACAAGGCAGTTAAAATTCCTCCTATCACTAAACAAGAAGCTATAGCAGGTACGGTACCCACTGCAATTCCAGTTGCGATTAATGATAAACCAGCTAAGAGTGTAAAGGCTGAAACGCAAAACGCTATTTGATGTTTTTCTTTATTTTTAACCATAAATGCCTCACAAAAATTATATTTCTAGTATATCCGTATATATAATGTACTGTCAAGTTTTTAAAGAAGATTAAAAAATGCAACGCACATGTGCAAAATATGAACTAGGTATATAATTCACAATGCAGCGGTATTTCACTAATCTGTAATAGTTTAGACTTGATCTGACAAGCAAACAAAGTAAGATAAAAATATAGACAAGTTTTAAAGGAGTGTCAGATATGAATACAACACAAGAAAAAATACTAAAACCAAAGTTGGGATTGCTAGAACTTGCAAAGC
>NZ_JAFEVF010000061.1:0-3455 GCF_048054115.1 Wolbachia endosymbiont of Nasonia vitripennis
GTCAGTTAATTCATGCCTGTCAGATCAAGTCTAAACTATTACAAAAAGCTTTTGTGGGCTACTACAGTACCTGATAATGAGAGTAGAGTTAAAAATTCTTACACGCATATAGTAGAGAAACCTTCTTTTGGTGATGCAGCTTCAAAGTTGAGTAAGGAAGAAAGGTCAGAAGAGCATCTTGTTCTTCTAAAAGGTAAAGGCAATAGCTCTGGTACAACTGTAACAGAAGGATCGTCTAGTATTCAGAATGCAGTATCAGGCAAGAACAAGCGTGAATATATCAAATTAGACAGTGATGAAGAATGGGATAAATTCTTTGAGTTACAGAATGATCCAGACACTAATACTACAAACAAAGAACCTTTTTCTCCGAAGAAAGGAGAATCTCACTATCATGGTAAAGAGATTGTAGGCAAGATTGCTGACCAAATTAAGGCAGAGATATCGAAGGTATATACCATAGAGTCCATAATGATAAAAGAAGGCAAAAGGGAAGAGAATATTGTTTATCCTACCGTGAGAGTTGTGCTACATGCCAATAAAGAAGGAGTAGATATAGCTAAACTTCTAGGCGGTAGTATATGTAAAGAGTATGGTGTAAGAACAATTACATTTTGTCATCCTAATCAAGAAAAAAAGAGGGGGGCATCTTGCTATATTAATAATGATAGTGATAATGAGGAAAGAGTTTATGAAATAATTAGTGGGTTATATGAAATGACTTTAAAGTGGTATGTTGATGGAAGAGAATGCAAAGTTAAAGTTAACATTGATGGTAAGAATGGTGTAACTCTCCTTGAAGGCAACGGTGTTACTGCAGAGCAGTTGCGTGCAAATAAAGAAGTCAAAATAGGTAAGAGACGTGAGCCAAAATCTTTATATGAAGCGTTAGTACCGCAATTGCAACAAAAGAGCTCTGAATCAGTCAAGGTTTTACAGCAGCCTTCAACAGATGTAACAAATGTGACAACAACACCAACTTCTACTTCTCAGAGATGCTCTTGACTAAATAAATAAGAAAAAGCAAAAATAGTATAACTTGCTTACAAATGTAAGTATAGCTCTTCTTATAATAGTCCGAACGGAGGTAAAAACGTCTTTATAGCTATTATAAGCCAAGAGGCCAGCAGTATGTTATTATGACCTGTTCGGATTATTGTGAGAAGAGCTATAACTTGTACTTCTATGATGAATAACACAATATTACCAAGAAATTTCTATGAACGGCCAACTTTAACCGTAGCTGGGGAGCTGCTAGGAAAGATTCTGAAATTTTCTAATTTTAGTGGAATAATAACTGAAGTTGAAGCGTATATAGGAATGGATGACCCAGCTTGTCATGCAGCAAGAGGCTATACTAATCGAACCTCAGTAATGTTTGGTACGCCAGGGTTTTCGTACGTATATTTTATATATGGAATGTACTATTGTCTAAATATTGTAACAGAAGCAGAAGGATTCCCAGCAGCAGTGTTAATACGAGGATTAAAGCTCACTGAACCGCTTGAAGCAAATTTAGGCGGGCCAGGCATACTGTGCAAAAAATTAAACATTACAAAAGAACATAATAAACAAGACCTTACTATAAGTCATGAATTTTGTCTCTATGAATATCACCTCAAACCAGATTATGTGTGCACTCCAAGAATCGGAATTAGTAAAGGCAAGGAGAAATTTTGGCGATTTAAAAGTTGCGTTTTAGCAGAAATGCCTAAAATCACACTCAACAATAAATATAGACCTCCTGCATAAACTAGATAAAAAGGCAAATAGCCTTTTATGTTTACCAACAATAGACTTCTTGGATAACCTAAGGATATTTTTTGATCTTCTATGGGGGAGTTGAACATTCCCTTTTTATAAAACTTTTGCATACTCCTATTTAACTTTAATAGCTCTTTATCTTTCTGAAATCTGGATGTTTTATCAATGCATCTTCTATTCAGCCGTTAGCAAGAACTTTCACTTATTCCATAGCTTTGCACTATATGGAAATATGTACGGTATTTACACAAATATTCGAGTGCTATTAATAAATATGCATTGTTTATTTGGTTTTCCTCCTCTTGCCTTTTTCTTGGCCTCTTCCTCTATTAAAATTTCTATTATTTTTCCAATGTTTTTCTTTTTACTCCTCTTAGTCTTCGAAGCTTCTCTTCATCAAGTTTACTTACCTGCTCAAAATTTATACCTTCCCTAATATTGCTTCTACTACTTGTTTCTTAAGTTATCCAAGAAGTCTATTGTCTGTTCAGATACGAGGTAGCTGCTGCCATTTGAAATATTTTATTCACCTAAAATTACATTCTACCTATTTTAAAAGTAGTTTAAAAAAACTTTATAGACTGCATACAAAAGACCTAACATCTTTAGCAATGCCTTCATAAATCCTTACTAAATCCTCACTTAGTATTGAAGGATTTCCACAATCAGAAGCACTACATATTTGCGGATCTAGAGGAACTCTGCTCAAGAGTTTGACTCCCAGCTCTTCAGACATTTTTTTTGCACCACCTTTTCCAAATATGTGTATTTTTGAATTATCTTGAACAAAATAGCTCATATTTTCCACAATGCCGATAATTGGCACGCTGAGCTTTGTGAACATATCATAAATTTTTTGTGCATCGATTAAAGCAAGCTCCTGTGGAGTTGAAACTATTATTGCTCCAGTTAAACTAAAATTCTCCATCAGACTTAAATGTACATCGCCAGTGCCAGGCGGTGTATCAATGATTAAATATTCTATATCAGACCACCTTGTTCCCATTAGCAAATTGTAAAGTGCTTTTGTGATCATAGGTCCACGCCATATTACTGCGCGGTCCTTATCAATAAAATAGCCAATTGAAATAGTATAGAGACCATGTTTCTCTATAGGCATTGCTTTACCACTCTGTATTTCTGGTTTTAATTTCTCAGTGCCCAACATTTTAGGAATCGAAGGACCATATATATCTGCATCAACTAGCGCAACTTTATGTTTTAATTCTGCTAACGAAAGAGCTAGATTTAGTGCAACTGTCGACTTACCCACACCTCCTTTACCAGAAGCAACGACAATTATATTTTTCACTCCTTCGATATGAAGTTTAGCTTTTTGTTGCCTAGCTTGTTTTTGACCAGTAGCAACTACAGTAACCTTTCCTACTCCCGGTATCGCCTTAACAGCTTGCTCACAATTTTTTCTTAATTCTTCATTTGGCTCAGTAACTTCAAGAGCAAAAGCAACATCTTTACCCTTAATAACAATTGAGGATACTACACCAACATTCTTACCACTTTTCTTCTCTATAACCTTTTTTAGGCTCTCTCTTACGATTTCCTCATTAACCTGTGTAAATTTTTTCCAGAACATATGATGAAATTTTTTCTATTGGTGTATACTAACATAGAATAATTAAACTGCACTCCTTTAAAACTTGTCTATATTTTTATCTTACTTTGTTTGCTTG
>NZ_JAFEVF010000062.1:0-3449 GCF_048054115.1 Wolbachia endosymbiont of Nasonia vitripennis
AACCTTTTTTGATAGTATGCATATTGCTTATCAGAAAAATATTGATAGCATTAAACAGGATGCTGATTTTGGTTTTGACTTTGTTAATTCTTCTGTCAGTTAATTCATGCCTGTCAGATCAAGTCTAAACTATTACATATAGGAAAAAGTGGAACAGAAGGAACAGAAGACATAAAAATAAAGGCCTTTTCTCTTATTGGAATTAAAGTTCTTCAAGAAGCAATATTCAGCATTGGTAGTAGTTATAATAGAGCAGAGCTGGCTTTGTTGCATAGCGAGTAGAGATGGGAGAAAAAAAGGGAGAAAATCTAAAGAAAGTGGTTACTCTATTAAGAAATGAACATTTTGTAGAGTATATGCCACAGAAGATGAAAGTCAGTAGTCATAAAGAGTATAATCAATTTTTAGAAAAAAGAGGAAATGTCTTTCATTTTATCGATGAAGCTATAGAAAACTGGTACGAAAGTTCAGAAAAAATTCCTGGAGATTTATAGCGATAAGGTTGTTATTGCAGTACATATAGTTGTTAATCTATTTAGAATAGGCTTAAGGCAAGCAGTTGGATTTATAAAAGGATATTTACAAAGTATAGTGAAGAATCTCCAAGTATTCACAAGCTTCTCGTCAAACTTAATTTGAAATTATGTGACCACAGAACAGATAAAAATGACATAGAGAATATTGAAATTGCTATAGATAGTACTGTAATCCATATTTATAGTAACAGTACTCAACATAACAAAGATAACGCCAAGATAAGGAAGTATAATGGTACAGATCAAATAAGAAAGCTACATGTTGCTTTGGACGAAAACAGCAAAAAGGCAATAGCAATTCGATATACTAATTTTCTTTCACATGATAGCATCTAAAATACTAAAGGAAATGGGTGATATCTATAAGATTAAGTCTCTGCGTGCAGATGGAGCTTATGATACAGATAATTTATATAAGTTGTGCAATCAATACAATTTGAAACCCATCATAAAGCCAAGAAAAAATCTGCAGCAATATAGATTATCTATCAGAAAGAAACAACAACATTAGTATAAGGAAAACTTACAATTTAACCCACTGGAAAAAGAAGACAAGGTATGAAATACGTTCACGTATCGAGAGTTTTTTCCTGAGGCTCAAAAAAACATTTGGATTTAGTTTTAAGAATAAATCTGAGGTAAATCGCTCTCAAGAGGTGCTTTTAAAATGCTATTTGATTAATAACTTTACTGATATAGGTATGCCTATTTTCAAATTTGCCTCGTAAATTCCTTTCATTACTCCTCCTCATTCCTTGCCATTCAACAAAGCCACCCATCTTGAAAACTTCAGAAAAACTTACTTGTCGCTTTTAACCTGCTTAAATTTCCAAAACCAATCTATTTGGATCTTCTATGTAATTTTTGATTTTCACAAGGAAAGTAACTGCTCCTTTGCCATCAACTATTCTGTGATCGTAAGAGAGGGCAATGTACATCATAGGTCTGATTTCAATTGAGTTACTCACAGCAACTGGCCTGTTTTGTATAGTATGCATTCCAAGTATTCCAGATTGTGGAGGGTTTATTATCGGAGTAGAAAGAAGTGAACCGTATACGCCACCGTTTGAGATAGTAAATGTTGCACCTTCCATTTCCGATACTTGCAGCTTACCTTCTCGTGCTTTTTTGCCAAGGGCAACTAAAGTTAGTTCAATTTCAGCAAATGACATTTGATCAGCATCACGAATAACTGGTACAACAAGACCTTTGTCAGTGCCAACAGCAACACCTATGTCATAGTAATTTTTATATACAATTTCATCACCTGAAATCTCAGCGTTAATCTCACGAATTTCTTTTAGTGCTTGCACTGCTGCCTTTATAAAAAACGACATGAAACCCAGTTTTATTCCATATTTCTTTTCAAAAGTTTCTTTATACTTTGCCCTCAGATCCATGACGTTTTTCATGTCAATTTCATTGAACGTGGTCAGTATTGCAGCAGTATTTTGCGATGCTTTCAAACGAGCAGCTATTACTTGCCTTATTTTGCTCATTTTCACTCGCTCTTCTCTTCTCTCTCCACTTACTACACTTTTTGGCGATTCATATTGTTTTACCGGAGGTTGTTCAGCTTTACTCATATGGTCTATCACATCCGCTTTAGTTATTCTGCCTCCCATGCCAGTTCCTTTTACATTTTCTGCACTAATTGCATTTTCTTCCATAATTTTACGAGCTGAAGGGGCATCTTTTTTATCAGCGCTTTCGCCTTTATCTTCTTTTTTCACTTCTTCTTTTACTTCTCCTACAGCAAGTTTTGCCAGTAATTGATCAGGGCTAATTACATCATCTTCTTTCACAAAAAATTCAGTTATTTGTCCTGAAGCTTCTGCAGTTAGTTCTAGCGCCGTTTTATCAGTTTCAATTTCAAAGATCAAGTCATCTACTTTTACTGCTTCGCCGATATTTTTCTTTATTTTTACTATACCTTCCGTAACTGATTCACCACCAAGAGTTTTTGGCGCTCTGATTTCTATAATTTTGCTCATAAAATAACTTCTACATAAAACTTTCTATAAATTTATACATGAAAAGAAACATAAATAAACTAATAAATTCATTAGGCCTTTTATCATAATGCTTGATTATTTCCTCCTAATACATGCAAAATTAAAATACTAAGTAAATTGAAATAAGATTATGGATTTTGATAAGGCAGGCAATGCAGAAGACTTATATAACGAAAAACTTCAACTGATATGTAAGACTTATAACAGAGAATTACTATCAAATCAAAGAGTTGTTGATGGCATCAATTCAATGGATTACAGTAAGCTTAAAATCTTATGCAAGTATCATAATAAGTTTAGTCACAAAGGTATTGAAGAAGTACTATTAGATGAGAGCATTGTTAATCACATCAACGATTATGATGATGAAATGTTTAGGTCCATGCTAAATGATGCACCTGCGGAGCACAATATTCTAGAAATACTAAAAGGTGGGAAGGTTTGCAATATCAACAATGAATTCGAAAGTAGTGATAGTGAGGAGAATGAAGAAGATTATGGATATTATGATTACGAGGAAGATGAAAAAAATGATCCGAATAACTTCGCTAAAGAAGCACTAGGAAATAAAGGAATTAATGAAAAACATGTTGATGATGTTCAGTTTTGCAACGATGCAGATGTGGGAATACCACTAGAAAATCAAAATGCTATTAGGAATATCCGTTTTATTCAATGGATGATAGTTGAGAGTGATGGTAAGCTTAGTGAGCAAAATGTTACAGAATTACTAAAAGATTCGAGTTCTATTGATCGAATTAACTGTAATAGTTTAGACTTGATCTGACAAGCAAACAAAGTAAGATAAAAATATAGACAAGTTTTAAAGGAGTGTCAGATATGAATACAACACAAGAAAAAATACTAAAACCAAAGTTGGGATTGCTAGAACTTGCAA
>NZ_JAFEVF010000063.1:0-3328 GCF_048054115.1 Wolbachia endosymbiont of Nasonia vitripennis
AACCTTTTTTGATAGTATGCATATTGCTTATCAGAAAAATATTGATAGCATTAAACAGGATGCTGATTTTGGTTTTGACTTTGTTAATTCTTCTGTCAGTTAATTCATGCCTGTCAGATCAAGTCTAAACTATTACATTTTAAGTAATGCTTCAGTTCACAGCCATTCAGAAGTATCAACTTGTCTTTCTGAGATAGGAGTAACCAAGCTTGGAGGTAATATCAATAGGTAGGTTATAATATAAGAGGTGCAGCTATAAAATGCCAAGTAGTGAAAATTTTAAAGTGAAGGTAGCAAAATTAGCCAAAATAATTAGGGAAACCAGTAGCAAGTTTGATGGTCCTAATACTAAAATGGATGAAGTAGACATTAAATACTAAGTGGTTAATGTGTTTTCCATATTGAACTTACAGCACGTAGCTTTGATATAGAAGTTTGAGTAACGTTATGATAGTAATTTATATAATTCTATGTGCAATCCTTATAGCTATTTTAGACAGTTCATTAGATTCTTAATTAGGGAATATATCTAACTTAAAGAAGATTTTCATAAATGTTGAAGTGAATAAGTTGTAGTATTTATGTTTTTTCCCTGAGTTGTAAAATTTCAGAATGAGAGAGACCGGTAATTTGAGCTATAACATCTATAGGGACATCGGCCTTGAGTGAATTTTTTGCAACTTCAATTTTACCTTCAATTTTACCTTTTTCATGGCCGATTTGGATGCCTTCTTTCCTGCCTTTCTCTTCTCCAATTTG
This sequence comes from Wolbachia endosymbiont of Nasonia vitripennis, assembly GCF_048054115.1. Classification (NCBI taxonomy): domain Bacteria; kingdom Pseudomonadati; phylum Pseudomonadota; class Alphaproteobacteria; order Rickettsiales; family Anaplasmataceae; genus Wolbachia; species Wolbachia endosymbiont of Nasonia vitripennis. Next base: position 760 of record NZ_JAFEVF010000063.1, read on the forward strand.
GATTCCTTCATGTTTAGCATCATCGAGTTTTTGAGCAAGGATAGCGTTTTCTTTCTGCACGCTCAATATTCTTTCTTCATATGCGATCAAATCCTTTTCATTCCAGCGAAACCTGTCTAATTCATCATATGCTAGCTTTATTATCGGAGCTTCTGCTGCTATCTTTTTTAGATCTTCTTCAGTTGTATCTTCTGCGTATTTAAAAAAGAAACACCATCTCTCTGTAGTATTCTCTAATTGCTCTACCTTATTTTTTGTAAATTTAGGCAACTCAATAAAGACAAATTGTAAATCTTTCAAGTAATGCCCATTGGTTTTGATATCGCGTATATTATGAGTAGAAATATAGTCAACTTCTTCAGGCAGAAGGTTACAATTGGAAATAGCAATAAAGAAGACTTTCTGAAGATGAATGTAATTACCAGATTTATCTAATTGCCGAGAGTAAGCTTTAGCAGCATAAAGTTGAGCACGTTTCTCAAAGCCTTTATCACGAGCGAGTTGCATTTCGATAACAAATCTATTACCAATAGAGTCTTTGCAAAGAACATCAACAATGCTTTGTTTGTCAGAGGCAATTTCAGGATCCATAATGGTACTAAGGAATTCAATTTCCATTATTTGATCAGAAGTAGAAAAACCTAAGATATCGTTGAGGAAGTGAATTAAGATATTTTTATTCTTTTCAGAGCCAAAGATCTTTTTAAAGCTCAAGTCATTTTTGGGATCAAGAAATTTCGAAAGAGCCATGACGAATTAACCTAAAAAGCATTAGTAATTATACACAATTGTGAAGAAATATTCAACTAAAATTCAAACATAGAAAGAAGCATCCCTTTTGTATATCTTTATTTGGTAGTATTAAACTGTATAATATTTATGGCAAATATCTCTATAAGGTATCAGATAGCACAAAAAGTAAGGAGCTGGAGGTTAAAGCGAGGCTATACTCAAAAAGATTTAGCGGGAAAAATCGGCGTAACATATCAAATAGTACTACAATATGAAAAAGGAACACGAAAAATTTCGATTGAAAAGTTGTACTCTATAGCAAAGGTGTTATCAATTGGTATTGTAGACCTCATTCCTGTATCAAATGAGAAAATTTGCCTTAAAACTGAAGAAGAAGAGATATTAAATCTAATAAGAAAGTATAGGAAGATTAACGATCAGGAGTTACGTAAGATATTTTGTTTACTAACCAAATTTATTCAAGTTAGTGAAAAAAGTAGTAAAAAAGCAGAGAAAGTAAAAATTGCAAAGGGTCTGGTTAAAGCAGGAGTTTCTGTTGATACTGTTTCAAAAACAATTGGTCTATCTGCTGATGAATGTGTTGAAGAAAAAACGGGTTCTATCTACTACCAAATAGGAAAAAAGATAAAAGAATGGAGACTAGTGCGGGAATATACTCAGAAGGATTTAGCAGAAAAAATGAGTACAACACGTGATGAAATAAGCAACTATGAGCAAGGACGTGTGGCCATTCCACTGGAAAAATTATATGCAATAGCAGAAACATTATCAATTAGCATTACAGATCTGCTCATAGAGGAAGATGAGATAGTAGAAAGTGAGCTACCTGATTTAATAAAAGAATACAAAAAAATTGAGAGTCAAGAATTACGCTATGCGCTAATAAAATCTCTGTTTGAAAGCATACAAATTTGCGAAGAAAAAGTGAAAAGAGCAGAAAAGATGAAAATTGCAAAGGATTTAGTGAAAGGAGGAATTTCTACCGATATTATTTTGCAAATAACAGGCCTCTCTTTAGGCGAAATTCAACAGATTTAAAATAAAAAATCAGTATATATTAATATCTTTACTCTTAGATGAAAAAATAAGTAAAAAAGATTGAGAAATTGATTTGACTTCACTCGAAAGCTATGGCTTTATGCCAATGCTGATAAAAAACAGCAGTAAATATCTAAAAAAAGTTTGTTGTTAGTGAAGGGTAAATTATATGAATAAAAGTAAAGAAGAAATCGAATTCAGAATATTAGAAAGCAAAGGCAAAGCACTACTTGATCGTGAAATAATGGAAACATTTTTAAGTGCAGTACATGAAAGGCCACAAGCTCAAGAAATTGCTAAAAATCTGGTGAATACTTATGCAGGAGTAGGAAGGATTTTAGGTCGAGAAATGGATGACCTGAAAGTCATAGAAGGAGTAACTGATTCTGCAGTAGCAATGATTATGTGCGTTAAGGAAACACTAGAAAGGGTACTGAGAGAAAAGCTCAAGGGAGAACCAATCATGGACTTACAAGGGGGCTAGTAGAATACTTGAACGTAAGTATAGGTCATGGCAGAGAGGGAATGTGTAAAAATACTGTACTTGAATAAAAGGCGCCAACTAATCGGAGAAGAATCCTATATTGGTGAAATGGAAAAAGCACCAGTGTACATAAAGGAAATTATGTAATAGTTTGGACTTGATCTGACAGGCATGAATTAACTGACAGAAGAATTAACAAAGTCAAAACCAAAATCAGCATCCTGTTTAATGCTATCAATATTTTTCTGATAAGCAATATGCATACTATCAAAAAAGGTTTGCATAGGAGTCTTA
>NZ_JAFEVF010000064.1:0-3307 GCF_048054115.1 Wolbachia endosymbiont of Nasonia vitripennis
AACCTTTTTTGATAGTATGCATATTGCTTATCAGAAAAATATTGATAGCATTAAACAGGATGCTGATTTTGGTTTTGACTTTGTTAATTCTTCTGTCAGTTAATTCATGCCTGTCAGATCAAGTCTAAACTATTACAATTTCATTCAAATCTATAGTTACATCTTCTTTAGAAGTAAAACCAAAATCATCAACGCTGACTTTCTGAGCAAGAGCAATTGACTGATTTAACTTGAGTGCTAGATTATTAGGAACATAGACAAAAATTTCGTGCTTTCTCCTCTGCGCTTCTTTTATTAATGCAAATGTAGTATCAGTTTCAAAATTTATATTTTCATCCATTTGAAAAGCTACTTTCATTTATCCTCCCTTCCTATTACAATATACTATAGTACCATAAAAGTGTTAATAATGGAGCAAAGTATGGAATTAACAGTAGGAAATAATGCACCTGATTTTAGTTTGCCAACAGATTCTGGCGAAATTTTATCGCTGAGTGAATTTTTTGATAAAAAAAATGTAGTCCTTTATTTTTATCCTAAAGACGATACTCCGGGCTGTACAATGGAGGCAAAAGGCTTTAGAGACAAAATAGAAAATTTCTCTTCTCTTGACACAGTGATAATTGGTGTATCAAAAGATAGCGTTAAGTGCCACGCTAACTTCAAAGCAAAATATTCTTTGCCATTTTCTTTAGTTTCTGATGAAAATGCTGAAATGTTGGAAAAATATGGTGTTTGGGTAGAAAAAAGCATGTTTGGCAAAAAGTATATGGGAATAGAGCGCACTACTTTTTTAATAGATAAAAAAGGTAAAGTAGTGAAGATCTGGAAAAACGTAAAAGTTAGTGGACATGTTGATGAGGTTCTAGAAGAAGTAAGGAGAATATAAATTAAAGAATGACTACCCATTGCTATATAAAAAAACTGAAATTATATAACTTTCGTAGTCATTCAAACTTTGAACTGGATTTAGATGATAGACCAGTTGTAGTAACTGGCAAAAATGGTATTGGAAAAACTAATATACTTGAAGCAATCTCATTGCTTGCTAAAAGCAACGGAATGAAAAAAGCAAAAATCAATGAGATGCAAAATAGGCGCAGTAATGAAAGTTGGGTAGTGTATTATGATTTTTTCAATGGAGCAGAGCTTAACTCAATTGGTATAGGAAAGAATCTTAATAAGAAATTAATACAAATTGATGGGAAAACGCAGTCAAGCTACTCATCTTTGTATAGAATATCTAATGTAATATGGCTAATTCCACAAATGGACTATATTCTTCTTAATTCTCCAAGCGACAGGTTAAAATTTTTAGACCGTATAGTTTCACTATTTGAAGAAAATTACACCTATTGCTACATGAAATATAGAAAAGCTAAGCATGAGCGAAGTAAATTGCTTAGAGAGAATATTTTGGACGAAAGTTGGCTCTCTAGTCTTGAAAACGTCATGGCTACCAATGCAATTGATATTTTACGTATGCGATCATCTGTTTTAAAGATATTACAAGACACAATTGATAACCATTCTTGTGAGTTTTTTCCAAAGGCAAGTTTGAAATTTAGCAGTCAGCTAACTTTGAACGATACTGCAGAATATTTTCAGAATCGTCTAAAGGAAAACAGAGAAAAAGACTCATTAACTGGTAGAGTAACCTTTTCTGTACATAATGATAATTTTTGGGTTTTTTGCCAAAAAGGGGACATGCCAATAAATCTTTGTTCTACTGGAGAGCAAAAGCTATTACTGCTTTCTATCATCTTATCTAGTGTAAAAGCAAGGTGTATTCATTACAATAAAGCACCTCTTCTTCTGCTTGACGATATAATGTCGCATCTGGATAAAGATTACAGAAAGGTGTTAATGGAGGAGGTGTTAAGCATTCAATGTCAAACTTGGATAACCGATGTAAATCAAGATAATTTCAATAACTATCTTTGCTCTTTCAAGTTTTTTGAATTATCAAGTAAATAAATTTCAAGCGTGCTGTCATACATCAAGCTCATATTCGGTATGTAAATCTCTAATTAAAGCCTCAGCGTGTTTTTTTTGAACAACTATACTGATCTTGATTTCGGACATTGTGACAGCAAGTATTTCTATCTTTTTTTCGCTTAAAACCTTGAGTGTGCGGTACATCACTTCAGTGTTAGACATAACACCAATACCAATTATTGAAATTTTAGCTATATTATTGTTTACGACATAATTTTCATTTTTGTTCAATAACTTTTTCATTAAATCAACATCAAATTTAGAAATCAAAAAGCTTGACCCATGTATCATGTCAACTTTAACGTTTGCTCCTGCTATATCTCTTAAAGTATCCAGAGTATTTGCAAAGTTAGTAAAAGTTACAAGAGCTTCGTGAGTGCTATAAGTTATTCCAGTAATTAAGTATCTTTCCAGTACATCTTTTTCGTGTAGTACTGTAGTGCCTTCTACTTCCTCAAAAGTGGATAACACTTGCACCTTAATATTATGCTTCATTGCAAGTTGTACTGAACGATTATGCAATATTTTAGCACCAGATGACGACATCTCCAATATTTCATTGTAAGAGATAGATTTAAGCTTGCGTGCCCTTGGAACAATTTTTGGGTCTGCTGTATATATTCCGTCAATATCAGTAAAAATTTCACAAGTCCTAATACCAAAGACTACAGCAAAGGCAATTGCTGAGATGTCAGATCCTCCTCTACCAAAAGTAGTGATTCTATCATCGTATATACCCTGAAAACCAGCAATGATTGCAGCAGTATAACCCTCAGCAAAAGATCTTTTTACATGGTCAATTTTTATCTTTTTTATTTTAGACTCAGAATAAAAATTATCCGTTAGAATTGGTAACTGCCAGGCGAGCCATGATTTAGCATTAACTCCGATAGATTGAAGAGTGATAGCTAATAATGCGCAAGAGATCTGTTCTCCTGCTGAAAGGAGAACATCATACTCTGATAACTCTTGTCTACAATTTAAATTTGAAATTTGCCTAGCTTGAAAAGCCATTTGGTCAGTGAATCCTGCAGCAGCAGATACAACAGCGATTACATTACAACCTTTCTCAATATCATTTTTTATCAGGTTTGCAACTCGATTTAAGTCAGTTAGTGAAGTCCCACCAAATTTTTTTATGATTATTTTGTTCATAGTTACAATAAGGTGTAATAGTTTAGACTTGATCTGACAGGCATGAATTAACTGACAGAAGAATTAACAAAGTCAAAACCAAAATCAGCATCCTGTTTAAGGCTATCAATATTTTTCTGATAAGCAATATGCATACTATCAAAAAAGGTTTGCA
>NZ_JAFEVF010000065.1:0-3170 GCF_048054115.1 Wolbachia endosymbiont of Nasonia vitripennis
TCTTACTTTGTTTGCTTGTCAGATCAAGTCTAAACTATTACAATTTATTCCACGTTACCTATTATCCGAAGAGTGATGCAACAAAGCCATTCCAGCGTCATGCGCTGGAACTTTTGAATTCCAGTTATGCAAGAGATCTATTGATCTTAGAAATAACTTTCCTTGGTTTAAGTTAGCGATTATTCTACCAATATCTCTCTCTTTCCTGAGTAACTCGGAGCACTGACAATACCTTCTTTCTCCATTCTTTCAACAATATTTGCAGCTCTGTTATAGCCTATTCTAAGTTGCCTTTGAATGTAACTAGTTGAAACCTTTTGATCTCTCTGAATGATGGCCACTGCTTGCTTGTATAGATCGTTCTCTTCATCTTCTGTTTCACCTTCTGATTCCGCGAAAGAATTTTCATCTTCTTGAGTGATTTCCTCCATGTAGTTTGGCTCACCTTGCATTTTCAGATGATCAACTATATTTTGTACCTCATCATCACTTACAAATGGACCGTGAACTCGAATAATCTTACCACCAGAGGCCATATAAAGCATATCACCCATACCGAGCAATTGTTCAGCCCCTTGTTCACCAAGTATTGTACGGCTATCTATCTTAGAAGTAACAGCAAAACTAATTCTCGTTGGAAAGTTTGCTTTTATCACACCTGTTATCACATCTACAGATGGGCGTTGTGTTGCCATTATGATGTGTATTCCTGCAGCACGAGCCATCTGAGCTAAACGTTGAATAGAGCATTCTATATCTTTGCCAGCAACAAGCATTAAATCTGCCATTTCATCTACAATCACCACAATATACGGAAATGTCTCCATTTTAATCGGTATTTTTTCAAACAAAGGTTTACCCGTTGTTGAGTTAAAGCCAATCTGTACAACGCGTTCCAATTCTATTCCGCTATTCATCGCTTCTGTAATTTTTTGATTATAGTTTATTACATTCCGCACATTTAAATATGACATCATACGATAGCGATTTTCCATCTCTTTCACGATCCACTTAAGAGCAATAACAGCTTTTTTTGGCTCTGTTACCACTGGCGTTATTAGATGCGGTATTGCATCATATATTGAAAGCTCAAGCATCTTTGGGTCGATCATTATCATCTTGCATTCATCAGGACTTAATCGATAAACAAGCGACAGAATCATCGTGTTAATCGCAACTGATTTACCTGATCCTGTAGTTCCGGCAACAAGCAAGTGGGGCATTTTAGTCAGATCTGCAATAATTGGTTTTCCGCTTATTTCCTTGCCTAGTGCAATCGGAAGATTTAAGTTTGCATTTTGGTATTCTGGCGATTCCAGTAAATCACGCAGCATAACAATTTCTCGTTCTTTATTTGGCAATTCTATTCCCATTGCATTTTGTCCACGAATTATTGAAATACGTGCAGAAAGTGCACTCATTGAACGTGCAATATCATCTGCAAGACCAATCACTCTTGCAGATTTTGTGCCTGCTTGTGGTTCAAGTTTGTATAAAGTCACAACCGGTCCATAACATACACTTATAATTTTTCCTTGCACGCCAAAATCACTTAGAACCTGCTCGAGCAGAGATAAATTCTTATTGCTCTCTAATGCATTCAACTGTTTTCTCTGCACAGATTCTTCTACTTTAGAAAGTAAGTGAATGCTTGGAAACTCAAACTCGCTAGAAGGTGGTTTAAAAATCTCTTCGGTAGCTTTTTTCTGTCTTTCTTTTGGTTGTTGTCTAGTGGTTCTATATTTTTCTTCTACTACTAACGGTGCTATTGAATAATCAGTAGTTTTACGTAACCTGAAAAACAGAACCTTTGTAAAAAGGGAAAATATTTTTTTACATAGGAAAAGTAAAGAATAAACCGTTCTCTTCCAACCAATTAACCCTACAAAACCTATTGATGCTGCTACTGCAAAGATGTAAAATGGGTAGTTACTAATTAGTGCATTTCCTATCATTCCGCCATGCACATACCTTGCAGTGATACCGAGCGAAAGTTGCGCTAATGTAGCGCATATTCCTAAATTGATTAATATTAAATAGAGAATTTTCAGCAGCCTTTTTGATATCAAAAAGTAAACTATGGTTGTAGCTATTGTAATACTAGCGAGTCCAAGAAATTGAACCAATATATCAGCTAAATATGAACCTACCACTCCGCCCAAATTTGTTACTTCCTGATTTGTAGCTGTATTTAAGGATGGATCTTGATAATTATAGCTAAAAACCGATATATATATATACATTAAGAGTAACAGGTATATCGCTGATTTTAGCTGTTTTTTTAACATCTACTTAAAGTAATAAGTAATTGTATATTTTACAAAGTGAATTGCTATTATCAATATCATCACGGATAAATCTAATCCATTGAACGGTTGTATATACCTTCTGATAACCTTTAGTGGAGGATGGGTAAGTCGGTTTAAAGTTTGCATTATGTTGCTTACAACTTCATTATACATGTTCACTACATTCAATTTAATCAACAAATCGAGAACAACTGAGCATATTAGAATGAAGCTGTAAAGATCAAGTAGCAGGTTAAGTAAGTATATGATTGGATGCATATTACTAATTTATACTAAAGTCTATTATGTGTAGTGATATATATAAAATCAAGCCTCACAATAATTTTCATGCTGAAATAGGTATAAACAATAACTGATTAGTCTGTTTATCAACTGATATGTCGGTTCTGTCGCATCTATAAACCATAGGAAAGAAGATCATTAAAGGTGGGATTATAGGAGTTATGAAGCCATTAACATAGCAAAATTCTCAAAAGTAGAAACATTATTTTAATAATTTGTCTTTTTTGAATCATACGAATATTTTCTATGCCTGTGATGGTAATCTTTGCGGAATGGAAGCTTTTAAACCCAAGCATTGGCTTTATTAGTTTTTTGATAAATCTATCAACAATATTATTTAGATATTTTATTTGAAGAACTGTAATCTTCAGAAATTTCTGCATTCAAATCATCAAGAGCAGCAGTATTACTGCCGCTTTTATCAATTACAATTTTCTCAGGAAGATAGTTACTCCTGAAGGCTTTACGAAAGAATGCAAGTGCTGCAGACTTGTCTCTACTAACACACAAGAGGAAGTCTACAGTATATAAATAAAACTGTAATAGTTTAGACTTGATCTGACAAGCAAACAAAGTAAG
>NZ_JAFEVF010000066.1:0-3054 GCF_048054115.1 Wolbachia endosymbiont of Nasonia vitripennis
AAACCTTTTTTGATAGTATGCATATTGCTTATCAGAAAAATATTGATAGCATTAAACAGGATGCTGATTTTGGTTTTGACTTTGTTAATTCTTCTGTCAGTTAATTCATGCCTGTCAGATCAAGTCTAAACTATTACATGTAAGTTCTTCATTAGAAAATATATCTTTATTTCCTATTGTACAACAGAACATAGAGAAAATTCGCTCGCGAGGTTATGTTGCTTAGCTTAAGTTTAAATTGCCAAAAAATGAAAACTTCATCATACTGAAGGAACTACTTTTTTGCTAGAAGGCAAAGCAGCAAGGAGCGAACCAAAAGCGATAAGAAAGGATCCAAGCCAGATTATAGACATTCCAGGTTTATAGTGCACTTTAGCTGCAATTTTGCTCTTACTCTTATCAATCTCTCCAATTACAACATAAATATCAGAAAATAAATTGTGGTAGATACTGCTTTCAACATTTTTCTGACCTTCCGCAAGGTAAAATCTATATTCAGGAGTTACTTCACCTAATATCTTATTATTCAGCAAATTCCTGATATCCATTGTACCCCTCACTGCATGGAAATTTTTTTCTTTTATTAGCTCAATATTTCGTAAAGTAACTTTAAATTTATTGACTGTTATGCTGTCTCCTATTCCCAAGTAGTTTTCTTTTTTCTCCTGCCAACCAACTGAATAAGATATACCAAGCACTAGAATTGCCACTCCAGCATGAGCAAGCATCATTGCATAGTAGGACTTAGAAACTCTTCTTGCTAATAAAATTGATTCACCAAATGCTACCTTAAATAAACAAATTCTTTTACTATATGCTTCTAAAACAAAGATTAATAATGCTATGGAGATGGTAATTGATAGCACAATCATTAGCTCCATGTGAAAGATAAACGGCAAAATAGCTGCAGCACTACAAAATGAAAATCTATATTCACGGAATATTGGCAATAGACTATTTCCCTGCCAACTGCAGTATTGCCCTATCATGGTGAGCACTAGAATAGCTAGTGCAATAGAGTTAAATAAAGAATTGTAATATGGTGCTCCAACTGAAATTAATTCACCGGTTAAATACTCAAGCACTGTAGGGTATAAAGTGCCAACGAACACGATGAAAAAGGCAGTGATGAATAATAAATTGTTCATCAGCATCATCGTAAGGCGTGAAAAGAATCTTCTACCCTCTGTCACTTGAGTAGCAGATTTCTTTTCAGATTCCAATATCGAATACTGGAAAGATGTGTGATTCTTTCTCGTAAACACTACAAATATTACTAAGCTACTGACTGTAATTACACCAAGTAGAGCTAATATATACAATCCATATCTTGGGTCATCTGCAAACGTGTGCACTGAGGTAAGTATTCCTGAGCGGACTAGAAATGTTCCAGTCACACTCAATATAAAAGTTGTGAGCGTAAGTAAAATAGCAACATTCCTTAAAGTATTGAAATTTCGTACAACGAGCAACAAATGTGTCAGCGCCACTGCAATTAGCCACGGCATCAAAGAAACGTTTTCCACTGGATCCCAAAACCAAAATCCACCCCAACCGAGTTCACGATATGCCCACCAGCTACCCAAGCTGATGCCCAAAGTGAGCAGCGACCAAGAAATAAGTACCCAAGGCCTGACAATTTTAGCCCAAACATTTCCTTCAGTATTTAAAATTAATCCAGCTATAGAGAGCGAAAAAGGAACGCTAAATCCAAGGTACCCCAAATATAATACCGGTGGATGAATAGCAAGGCCTATATCCTGCAATATCGGATTAAAACCCAGTCCATCTGTTTCAATGCCTGGCATTTTAGTGAAGGGGCTGGATTCAAGTAAAGTGAACAGTAAAAAACAAAAGCAAATCAAGCCTTGGGTGATAAGAGATATTTTTTTTAATTTACTACCATTAGTTCGTTCTGGTGTCATTCCAGTGCTTGACACTGGAATCCAGTTTTTATTACACTGCCATTTGATGTACTCATTTGCAATTAAATTGTCTGGATCCCAGTGTCTGGGCACTGGGATGACAGAAGGTATATAAATATCCATTAGTAATAAATACATGACAAGCACTAAGGTCCAAAGCAACATAGACCCTTCTTTATTTCCCCAAACACCACAAATCTTATAGATCAAAGGTTTTGTTGTGTGTGAGTGGTAATATACGTTTTCAAGTGAGAAATCATTTTTAATGTGGCAGTAGATCAAAATAGCCATTGATGCTGACACACAAAAAAATATGGCAGAGGAGACGAATCGGTAAGAACTAAACGGTAGAAACAAATACGTTAAAGATAACAAACAGGCTACCAATAACAATATATTCCCAAATTCAGGCATAAGATTCATATAATGATATTACTAATAATAAATTGGGAGTTAAAGTTTTAATATAGGAACAAAGTTAATCTTCAATTATATTAATAGTAAGTAAAAATTAAGCATTAAGCTTTTATACTTTATATTATATAACATTAATATTGTGAGGTAATATTATGGGCACAACTAAGATTAGTGAATTTCTATTCAATATAAAAGGTAAAGTGGCAAAACAACATGCTGAACCAATAATTGAAAAAAATCTCTATACTATTTTAGGATTCAAAGATGTAGAAGATTTAGAACATAAGACAAGTAAGTCCGTTAACAAAAAAATTTGGCAGCTATTTATTGATTGCTTTACAAAGGAAATAGATTATGTAGCAACTAAGCAAGTTGTAAAAAACGTTGTTTGTAATATTGCCAAAAGTGCCCAAGGCAATGCTTTTACTGAAGCTGAAAGCTTAATCTTAAACGAAAAACAAGATAATAAAAAGAGAGAAAGAGCGATTAAAAAAGCTACTAGTATTTTAAAAAAAATCAATCCAGAAAAAGCCTTCAATGAACTTTCAGTAATAAAAAAACAAGCCGAAGATTTTTGTAATAGTTTAGACTTGATCTGACAGGCATGAATTAACTGACAGAAGAATTAACAAAGTCAAAACCAAAATCAGCATCCTGTTTAATGCTATCAATATTTTTCTGATAAGCAATATGCATACTATCAAAAAAGGTT
>NZ_JAFEVF010000067.1:0-2939 GCF_048054115.1 Wolbachia endosymbiont of Nasonia vitripennis
CAGTTAATTCATGCCTGTCAGATCAAGTCTAAACTATTACACCTTATCTATATCTCAGTTCCACCAACAGTTATTGCATCGACCTTGAGTGTTGGCTGACCAACTCCAACAGGTACATTTTGTCCGTCTTTTGAGCACGTACCAACACCAGGATCTAACTTTATATCCTCACCAATCATTGATACTTTTTTCAACACCGTTGGACCGTCACCAATGAGTGTTGCTCCTTTAACTGGCTGTGTAATTTTACCATTTTCTATTAGGTAAGCTTCCGAAGATGAGAAAACAAATTTTCCTGATGTTATATCAACCTGTCCACCACCAAAATTTACTGCATATAGACCTTTCTTTACACTAGATATTATTTCTTCTGTTGTATGTTTTCCTGGTAGCATATAGGTGTTTGTCATGCGTGGCATGGTAACTTCTTTGTAACTTTCTCTTCTACCATTACCAGTTGGGCTTACACCCATGAGTTTAGCGTTCATATGATCCTGCATGTATCCTTTGAGAATTCCATCTTCTATAAGCACATTATAGCCAGGTAAAGTACCCTCATCGTCTATGCTAATAGAACCGCGCAAATTAGGCAGAGTTCCATCATCAACTACAGTAATGCCACTGGCTGCCACTTGTTTACCAATGGAATCTGAAAATGCTGAGATTCCTTTGCGATTAAAATCGCCCTCAAGTCCATGACCTACAGCTTCATGTAATAGTACTCCTGGCCAACCTGGACCTAGAACAACCGTCATTTCTCCAGCCGGAGCTGGAATTGCCTCAAGATTTACCAGCGCTTGCTCTAACGCTTGATTTGCAACTTCTTTCCACTTCTTCTCAGAAACAAACTTACTATAAGAGTCTCTTCCACCGTGCCCTGCAGAGCCTTTCTCAGCTCGGCCATTTTTCTCTAGGATGACTAATACATTAAAACGTACCAAAGGCCTAATATCGCTTAACCTGTGATCACCCTTTATTATTTGTACAACTTGCCATTCTCCACTTAGAGTTATTTTTACTTGCTTCACGTAGTTATTCTTGGACCTTACATACTCATTAACCTCATTGAGTAGTTTAATCTTTGAGTTCAGATCCATTTCATTTATGGGGTTAATCTTTGAATACAGCTCTCTTGTTCCCTCATTTAAGTTTATTGAATTTGTTTTGTTTAAAGATACTGAACTTTTCACTATAGAAGCAGCGTTACTAATTTCCTTTTCGCTAATTTCAGAAGAGCAAACAAAAGACGTACTATCCTCACAAAAGGACCTTAACCCAAATCCCCTTCTGATATTCAAATCCATGTGTTTCAATATGTTATCATCAAAAACCAGGGACTCTGACTGGCAAAATTCTAAAAATAATTCACCACCATCACTATCGCTCAAAGCGTTGTTGACTATTTTATATACATTATTAATATTAACATTGTTTTGAGCAAAAAATATTTGATCTAGATTTGGCATTACCTTTGAGCTAAAAATTGTTTAAGTATATTATTTAATTTTAACATAGTAAATCACAAAAAGCCCGGGTGGCGGAATTGGTAGACGCGCTAGCTTCAGGTGCTAGTAACTTTTTAAGTTGTGGAAGTTCAAGTCTTCTCTCGGGCACTCTATATTGATTTTTGAGTTAATTAATGCTATAATATAACATATTTACTATACTTAAGTTTATGAGTTGCGACAAAGAGAGGCTTGTTTACAGAAAGAAAATAAGAACTTATTCAAAACGCTTAGTTACTGCATTATCTATTGCTTCTTTGAGTGGGTACATAGCAGCATTAGCTTTGAATATTTCTGCCTTAAGCTTGTATTTTACTATTGCCAGCACTATACTAAGTGCACTTTCTCTTGTCTTAAATGTATGGTCATTAACTGATCATTTCAGGCAGCGTGACCTTAATAAGCAACTCGTTCCTCGGCAAGAGAAATTAATGAAGATCTGTCTTGATATTGCATCTAGCGTTTCATTTTTAATAGGAGGAATAATATATATATTGCCTCTCGAATCTCCTATTATTCCTTTCATTTCTACTGCTTTTTTTATTCTAGGCTGTACCTTTATGGCAACCAATTTCGTCTGTACTATGATTAGTCAGCCGCAAATAGATGAAAGTAATAATCTAAAATCTAGTAGTCATTTGAACATTTAATCCACGATAGCTGTCTAATTATCACATGTTAATAAATTAGCTTATTTAACTTGACAAATTACGCCATCCCCCTTACTATGAAAGTAAGAGTATTTATCCTTGTTTTTAATCTCCGCGGATTTAATAACAAAATTCAGTAAAAAACTCAGATATTTATTGGCAAATTACATAAAAATTATAGCGGCTGCATGTCTTTTAAATTTTTTCTACATTCAGCCAAATCGCGCTTATTTTAAGCGTTAGCACATTATCAATTTACATTATTAAAACTCGCTATACGGGGGTTTTTTTGTCTTTTTTTTATTTAGTAAATTTCTTAATATTTGTAGCTAAAGTAATTTTAGAGAGCCAGCGCGTGACGCTGGTTCCTGGATCCCAGTGTCGGAGCACTGGGATGACAACAAAGGGCTACTTGAATGATACCCATATTCCAGCATTTGATGCTGAAATCCAGAAATTTTTACTATAAACAAGCATATTGAGCACAAAATTATGCTAAAACACAACGTTTTTTGAGATTACGGAAAGCCAGTGTAAGCTACTTGGATGACATCAAAGAGAGGGTACTGGGATTACACAAAAAGGGCTACTTAAATGACAAGATAGATAGAACTGGCATGAATTGGATTTGAGTAACTCAAATGACCAATGAAAACTGTAACCCTAAACATTGAAGCACTATTATGCACTAAATGATAACTTTCATACACTTGTCATGGTAGTCGTGAAAGAAATAATTCTGTAATAGTTTAGACTTGATCTGACAGGCATGAATTAACTGACA
>NZ_JAFEVF010000068.1:0-2820 GCF_048054115.1 Wolbachia endosymbiont of Nasonia vitripennis
AAACCTTTTTTGATAGTATGCATATTGCTTATCAGAAAAATATTGATAGCATTAAACAGGATGCTGATTTTGGTTTTGACTTTGTTAATTCTTCTGTCAGTTAATTCATGCCTGTCAGATCAAGTCTAAACTATTACAACATACCATTGTCCTTTTTTTGTTTTTCTTCAGCAATAAGTTTAGCCCAGATTCTATTTCTATTTGCTAATGCAATTCTATTGCGATCAGGACTATCATTGCGTTCTGTTAAAGTATCTTTTCTTTCCTCTTCTACTATTCCAGCTTTCAGTTGTGCTGCATCTTTTTCTAGCAATTTATATAGTTCGCTATTTTTGTCTATAGTCAGATTAGTATTATCATTTTCTTGTTCTGCTTCTTGTTCTGCCACTTTTCTTTCTAATAACTTACGTACAGGGTCATATTTTTTACCTTCTTTTATTTCTTTCAACATACTTTCTGAGAATAAATCTTTAGTAGCCTGGTGTGAAGGTTCTCTCAATCCTTTATTCAATTTTTCCAATGTATCTTTTGGTTCAATGGTTTCTAATCTCTTCTCTAATTGCTCAGAATTGACCTGAAAATTATAGTGGCTAGTGTAAGTTGGAGATGAGTAACCTGAGTCGTTTATTTCTTTCTCCGCTGCATTGTCTTTTAGCAATCCAGCTGCTAATAAATGTTCTTTTGTTTGCCCACTCATTTTCTTTTGATTTACTGGTTTTAGCAGGAATTTCTGAGTTTCTTTATCCAACTTACTGGTAAATTCCGCAAGTAGGGTATCATCTCTTTGTTCAACATTCATTAGGCTCGCTTTTAACTGTCCAGAATTTACTCGAGATTTTTCATGATTAGAGTGAGTTGGAGATGAATAGCCCGAATCGTTTATTTTTATGTCTGTTGAGCTGTATTCTAGAGATTCATTTTCTTGTAATTTATCTTCGGTTTCTTTTTGTTTATCGTTTCCTCTTTCTTCGTTTTCCTTAGTGCTAAGATAATCTTTTTCTTGTTTATAATCTGATTGAGGATTTGAAAGCGTTATATACTCATCTTCGTTATCGCTCCAACCATCTTCGAAGTCAGAAAATTCTTCATCATACTCACTTTCACTACGTAATAACTCATTTTTTGCTTTCCATGCAAGAATCGAAGCTACATCATTTAGTGGTTGCTTATTTCCAGTATTGCGTGATTCTTTAGCGTTTTCATACTTAAATGCATCTTTAACTTTTTTGAATGCAACGTCTTGTACTGGTGCAGCGCTTTCAGTAGTTGTAGGATCAAAAATTGCACCTTTTTGCCGATTATTAGATATTTGCTCACTTTCATCTGATTTTCGGCTTCCAGGTACAGCATGTCCAAATGTAGCAAATGTAGGATTGTCATACCGTTCATCCTCTTGTGTATTATCTTGATTGTAGATTACAGACTTGGTGAAAATAGTACTGCTTGAAGAAGCATCAGAATATGGAGAATTGTAGTTATTTCTACTATTAATCCGTATTGGCTGATACTCATCTTTTTTCTGATTATTAGGTAATGAACTAGCTCTAGGTGGAAGTGACGGTGGAATCTTTTTAGCAGATGCGTTATTAGAATTTGTAGTGCTAGTCGTTACATGCTTAAACTCAACTTCTTGATCTTGAGTAGCTTGAACGCCAATACCTTTACTAATATCACTTTCTATGAAAGTTTCAGATGATTGTTGTTTCTCTTGTTCTTGTCCTTTCTCCTTGAATTGTATTTGATATAGGAATAAGCCACCTATTTTTACATCTGTGTTTGCTTTTAATTGTTCCTCAGTAACACCATTACGTTCAGTTAGATCTACACCATCTTTATCAATCTTGATTTTGATAGTACATTTTTTTCCATTTTTGTCATGCCAATTCAAAGTCATTTCATATGAACCATCGGTTACAACATAATGCCTTATTCTTTTCTCTCCTTCTTCGGCAACAAAACCGTGCATTCCGCTCTTTCCATCACTATGCAGCGTTGAAAATCCCGAAATTCCTTTCTTCTGACAAAAGTCACTATTTAAAAACTCGCTGATTTTAAACTCTTTTTTGTCATCTCCCAGTGTAATACTTGCGTGATCGCCATATATTGAAACTCCTGCGATATCATCAACATACTCTTTTAACCTTGCTTTAACTTCACTTTCAAGCTTTTGTTCGGCTTTCTTTATCTTGTTCTGCTCTGGAAGAATAACTTCATAAGCTTTATTTTTGTCTTCATCTATCTCCAAATTCCAGATGGGGTGCTTTATTAGAAACTTTACTGCATTAAAACCAACTCTGGAATTATAAATTGGGTCGTCTTCCTTTTTTATTTCATCGAATAAAGTAAAAAATCCTCGAATGAATTCATGATATTGTTGTGTGCTTTGAGTATTCATATTTTCCCTCACTAATAACCCTCTGCCTTTTAGCCTTAGCTAGTACAATTATTACGGGAATTGATTTAGTTTTTATTAAAGAAGTTGTATTGCTAACGTGATGACATGAGCTATTTTATGTTCACATCAAGCAATTTAAGTTGTCATTCCAGTCTGGAATCTAGATTTTTCTAGACTTGATCCTATAGTCAAATTCATAACTACAAACGTTATAATATAAGAGTAATTTTCACCAAAAAGTATGTCATTCTAGTAGCTGACACTGGGATCCAGTCGCACTCAGTTAGTGTGTAATAGTTTAGACTTGATCTGACAGGCATGAATTAACTGACAGAAGAATTAACAAAGTCAAAACCAAAATCAGCATCCTGTTTAATGCTATCAATATTTTTCTGATAAGCAATATGCATACTATCAAAAAAGGT
>NZ_JAFEVF010000069.1:0-2626 GCF_048054115.1 Wolbachia endosymbiont of Nasonia vitripennis
CAAACCTTTTTTGATAGTATGCATATTGCTTATCAGAAAAATATTGATAGCATTAAACAGGATGCTGATTTTGGTTTTGACTTTGTTAATTCTTCTGTCAGTTAATTCATGCCTGTCAGATCAAGTCTAAACTATTACATGAGCAATTTACTTAATAAATATAATACATTTTATTTTATAGCTAGTTCTCTGGCTACTCTTACATTACTTACATCTTTAGCGCTTATTAATGTACCTAGTTCTTTAATTCTCGCTTTAGCTGTATTATCTGTTTTGGCTTTTATGATTTTGTATAAAATAATTATTGACACTAGGAAAGTGGGAAAGGAATTTGCTCACAAAGAGCGTGAGTTGACTCAAGAAAAGCACAATTTATACGAGGAAGGAAGAAAATTTTGTCAAAAAATAGAAGCTGAGAGGAAATATTTTCTTAAAGAAAAAAAATCTTTGGAGGAGAAATTAGAAGCAAAAATGATCCATATAATTGGAATAACAGAAGAATTAGAAAAAGTAACGAAGGAGAAAGATGAGCTTGCTGCACAAGAAAAAGAACTACTCCATAAAATCTCATATTTGTGTAAACAGTTACAGGAAAAAGAAGCTAATCTAACTGAGAGGAAAAAACTTATAATCGAATTGAAAAGAAAAATAGACAATGATAAATATGAGGAATTATATAAGGAAGTAGAGAAATTATCTAAAGAAAAAGAGGAGTTATCTAAGGAAATAGACAAATTACGTAAAGAGAAACATATACTATATATGAAAAAAGAAGAATTACATAAAAGAAGAACTTTGTGTGAAATTAGATGAATTACAATGTAAATTTAAAGAAATTGATCAGAAAAATAAAAACTTATCTCAAGAGTTAAAAAGGAAATTTGAAGAGCTAGATAAAGCAGACGGTTTAATTAAAAATCAATCTTTTGAGTTAGACAGAATAAGACAAGATTGTAATAACGAAGTGAAAAATTTAAGAAATTCACTTTTAGAGCGAGACAGTCAAATAAAACAACTTCAATATGTGATAGATAAGATAGAAGAATCGATAAGAGAAAATGAAACAATTAAAGATTATAGCAAAAAAATAATATTAGGGGAGACTCAGAAAATAAAATTTATATTAGGGCAGCTTGTGCAATTCAAGCCAATGAAAGGTTCCAAAACATCGGAGGAAACGTCTGATTCTTTACAGGAAGATCTTGGATATGCCAGTCGTTCACCCACTCCGACCAGATTATCGTGTTCAGTGTCTGTACAAAGCATTGCAAGTGGACCAATCCCTGAATATGGATTGTAAAATGCAACAATTACTCTTATTATAAAAAAAATTATACAAGATAATGAACCCAATAATATGCGCACTGGATACACAAGATTTGAATGAAGCCATATCTTGGGCTAATGGTCTGCGTGATAAGGTTGGCATGGTAAAACTTGGGTTAGAATTTTTTGCTGCACATGGTCCTTCTGGAGTGAGAGAAGTTGCAAAATGCAATGTACCAATTTTTTTAGATCTAAAATTGTATGATATTCCAAACACTGTAGCTAGAACAGTTGAAGCAATAAAAGCTCTAGATGTTGAAATGCTAACATTGCATATCAGTGGTGGAACAAAAATGCTTAAAGAAGCACTAAGTGTAGTGCAAGGAAAGAAAATAAAGCTAATTGGAGTAACAGTACTAACCAGCATGATCAATGAAGATCTGAGTGAACTCGGAGTGGCAAGAGAAACAAAATCACAGGTAATTTTGCTGGCAAAGCTTGCAAAAAAGATTGGACTGCATGGAATAGTTTGCTCTGCACTAGAAGCTCAAGAAGTGCGCCAAGAATGTGGTAAAGACTTTAAAATTATTACTCCAGGAATCCGTATAAATCGAGGTCATGATGATCAAAAAAGGACAGCAACACCAAAAGAAGCAATAAATTCAGGAGCTGATTATATCGTAATTGGCAGACCAATTACAAAAAGCGGCAATCCCGCAAGTAGTGCAGAATTAATATTGAAATCCCTTACTGATTGAAGCAGGAGAGCGGCAAGGTAGATAAGGTACCATAGAATAAAAGCAACAAACGGTATGTATCCGTTCAGCAGGGTGGCAAAACAAGGTAGACGAGAAAAGATAACTAAATGGGTGTCATCCTAGTGCTTGACCATTTTTCTTTTTTTTCTGGATTCCAGCGTCACGCGCTGGAATGACAGGGCTGTGAGTGTCATCGAAGTAGCCGATACAGGCCTTTTTCTTCTGTCATCCCAGTGCCCTGACACTGGGATCCAGTTAAATTTACAGGTATAAAAGTAATCAACGTTTCTGGTGATGATAGAAAAATGGATCCCAGCACAGGATACCATTTATTGTTTTGGCAAATTTGTACAGCTACGTACTTTATTTGCACATTCTTCTGAACAGATACGCAGCGAAAAAAAATGCTTGACACAAAAAAATGGATGCTGTATAGTGCTAACGATTAAGTATAATATTTACCGTGGTGTAATACTACACTGCTTTTTTTACTTCAACTGTAATAGTTTAGACTTGATCTGACAGGCATGAATTAACTGACAGAAGAATTAACAAAGTCAAAACCAAAATCAGCATCCTTCTACCACGAATCTGAAAGACCG
>NZ_JAFEVF010000070.1:0-2625 GCF_048054115.1 Wolbachia endosymbiont of Nasonia vitripennis
TTACTTTGTTTGCTTGTCAGATCAAGTCTAAACTATTACAGCTTATACCAAGAATTTTATCAAACATTCCTGCACGATACACTTGAGAGCCGAAGTTTGATTCGTCAGCCAAATTTTTGTAATTGTATTCTTTCATAATGTACTCCTTAATTTAAAAACTATACTAACATTAATATACAAGTACAAAAATTATATTAATATTAGTATTGCTTTTCAGGGCAGTAGTATAAATTTATAGTACCTTTTGAAAAAATTCATGACTTGACGGCAAAGAGCATTATATTGGTATCATGACTGACTTGGAAAAGATGAGAGAAAAACTGCAAAATCAAATTAATTATCATAATATCTTATATTATCAAAAAAGTAATCCAGAGATAAGTGATGCTGAATATGATGAACTGAAAAAAAAGTTAGCTGCAATAGAGCCAGAAGCTTATGCAACACAAGATAGTGTTGGTGCTCCGCCTGATGAGAGATTTTCTAAGGTGGAACATCAAGAACCTATGCTTTCTCTTGAGAATGCTTATGATGAACAAGGTGTAGAAAAATTTTTGTCTAAAATAAAGAGATTTTTAATTGCAGATGAAATAGAGATATTATGTGAGCCAAAAATTGATGGATTGTCATTTTCTGCAATTTATGAAGATGGGAAATTTGTTAAAGCTGCAACTCGAGGTGACGGTTTTGTAGGAGAGGATGTAACTCACAATGTTGCAACAATAAAAGGCTTTCCTAAGTTTTTACAAGATGTGCAAGGAAGACTAGAAGTAAGGGGTGAAATATATATCAGTAACAGCGACTTTTTAAAGTTAAATGAAAATAATGAATTCGCTAATCCTCGAAATGCAGCTGCTGGTTCTTTAAAGCAATTGAATGCGAACATTACAGCAAAAAGGCCTCTTAGATATTTTTCTTATTCTTTAATTGGTGGAATAGAGAAAAGTCAAAGTGAAGTACTAGAAAAACTTGAGAAACTTGGTTTTTGCGTAAATGAGCATCGTTCCTTAACAAGTAGTTTGAATGGAATGCTAAAGTTCTATAACGAGATCTATGATTATCGTTATAACTTGGATTATGATATCGATGGGATAGTCTATAAAGTGAATGATTTGGTGCTACAAAGTCGTCTGGGAAGTACACACAAAGCGCCACGCTCAGCGCTTGCATATAAATTTTCTGCGGTTTATGCAAAGACAAAGTTAAATAAAATATTTATACAGGTGGGTAGAACGGGGCTTTTAACTCCAGTTGCAGATTTGGTACCAGTCAATATTGGCGGAGTGCTAGTTAGCAGAGCAAGTCTACATAACCAAGATGAGATAAAACGTAAAGACATAAGAGAAGGAGATGTTGTAACAATTAAAAGAGCTGGAGATGTAATTCCTCAAATTGTCAAAGTAGATGAAGGTTCTCGTCATGCAAATATGCCTGAATTTGTGTTTCCTGACATATGTCCTGAATGTGGTAGTAAAGTGCAGATTGAAGGAGTTGCAGTAAGATGTCCTAAAGAATTTAATTGCAAGGCTCAAATAGTAGAAAAACTAAAACATTTTGTGTCAAAAGATGCATTTGACATTGTTGGCCTTGGTGAAAAACAAATAAAGTTTTTTTATGACCTGGAACTAATAAGACAAATTCCAGACATTTTTATTTTAGAGGAAAGATTAAAAGAGTTTTCCTTAAAAGAGCATCATGGTTGGGGCAAGAAGTCAATAGCTAATCTATTAAGTGCTATACAAAGCAGAAGAGTAATCTCTCTAGATAGGTTCATATTTTCTTTGGGTATCAGATTTATCGGCCAAGTTGCAGCAGAATTGCTCGCAAATTATTATGTATCTTATGATAACTGGTATAATTCGATGTCATCAAATGATGTTGAGTTGGTAGGTATAGATGGTATAGGAGAAAAAGTAGCTGAATCTTTAAAATCGTTTTTTTCTCAGGAACGTAACATTAAAATGTTAAATGATCTTACTGCATATCTGCAAATTCTTCCCGTGAGCTCCAACTCTAGCGATTCTTTTTTGAATAACAAAATTATAGTGTTTACTGGTAAGCTACGTGCTATGAGCAGAGGGGAGGCAAAAGTAAGAGCTAAAGTTTTAGGGGCAAAGATCAGTTCAAGCCTTTCTACTAAAACTGACTATTTAATTGCAGGAGAAGATCCAGGTTCAAAATATAAAAAAGCAATGGAATTGGGTGTGGAAATTTTAGATGAAGAACAGTGGAACAAATTGTGCTAAACACAACTTAATCTGACGGGAATGAATTAACTGATAGAAGAATGGGAGTGTTAAATAAACCATACGCGTCAAGTTAAGGAAATATCGTGAAATATAGCAACATTTGAGATGGGCATTTTATTTGTTACATTTATTTTTTTAGGGAGTTCTTATCTAGAAGAAGATAATTTTTTCAGAAGAATCTATAAATTAATAACTTTATTACTTAATATATAAAATAGTTTTTTTTCGTTTCCTTTCTTCCTTATACCACTTTTCCTTAACTTGACGCGTATGGTTTATTTAACACTCCCCATCAAATCTCGCTGTTGCAGTAGCCATCAATTATCCATGGTGTAATAGTTTAGACTTGATCTGACAGGCATGAATTAACTGACAG
>NZ_JAFEVF010000071.1:0-2524 GCF_048054115.1 Wolbachia endosymbiont of Nasonia vitripennis
AAACCTTTTTTGATAGTATGCATATTGCTTATCAGAAAAATATTGATAGCATTAAACAGGATGCTGATTTTGGTTTTGACTTTGTTAATTCTTCTGTCAGTTAATTCATGCCTGTCAGATCAAGTCTAAACTATTACATAACATAGACAGTCATAATAGGGTGACAGGATTTTAGTAAGGCTCTATTATGAATAAACGGTTTTACACAGTATGAATGTTGATGAGCAGTCAAGTGTGCTGACTTTTCTAAATAGTAAAATTGAGAATATACCAAGGTTTCATTCCGCAATATTGCCTAAACTTTGCGGTGGAGACAGAGTAATGGACTTGCTGTTTTATAGGCCGCTCAGCTATGTGGATAGAAGTAAATCACTACCTGATGCTCAAGTGGGAGAATTTACAACTTTTGTGGCAAAAGTGTATGAGCACCAGCGCCCCACTGTTAGAGGTAGGCCATATAAAATAATCGTTGAAAGTGAAAGTCAGTATTTATTTATAGTTTTTTTTTAATTACTCAGTTAAATATTTGTATAAATTATTTCCAGTTGGAACAGATATAGTAATCAGTGGTAAACTTGAAAAGTTTGCCGAACATTGGCAAATTACTCACCCAGATTACATGTTGTCTGATATCAATCTATTTAAAGAAATAGCCTGCATAGAGCCAGTTTACCAATTATGTCGCGGTATTACTAACAAGAGCATTAGAAACATAATAAGTTCTAATCTAAAAGATTTGCCTGATTTGCCAGAGTGGATAGATGAAACATTAATCAAGCAAAAGAAATGGCTGAATTGGAAAGAAAGCATCATAAGATTGCACAGACCGAGCTCACTCGCAGAAGCAGAAGTTTGCAGAGAAAGACTTGCTTATGATGAGCTATTTGCGTACCAGTTGGCACTAAAGCTTGCAAGGGAAAATCATGTAAAAAAAGAGGGAAAAGAATTTATAATATTGAGTAAATACAAAGAGCAGGTCTTAAATGAATTACCGTTCCAATTAACAAATGATCAAATTCGAGCGATAGATGAAATCTCAGAAAGACAAAAATCCAGATACCGCATGGTAAGTCTGCTGCAAGGTGACGTTGGGAGTGGCAAAACTGTAGTTGCACTCTTTGCGATGCTGAATGTGGTAGAAAATAACATGCAAGCAGCTCTAATGGCACCAACTACTATCTTGGCTGAGCAACATTATAATTGGATCGAAGAAGCTCTATCTTGTACTGATATAAAAGTTGCTTTGCTTACCGGTAAAACTGCGCGCAAGGAAAGAAAGATTATTATGAACGAACTTGCAAGTGGTATTTTAAATATAGTAATTGGTACTCATGCATTATTTCAAGCCAACGTTACATTTAAAAATTTAGGACTCGCAGTCATAGACGAACAACAGCGATTTGGAGTGATACAGAGGAATCGGTTGGTAGGAAAAGGAGAAAATACCGATATACTTTTTGTTACTGCAACTCCCATTCCAAGAACCTTGCAGCAAGCTATGTATGGTGATGTTGAATGTTCTATTTTAAGGGAAAAACCAAAATCTAGATTGCCAATAAAAACCGTTATTATGAACGTTAAAAAAGTATCAGATATTATTCAAAAACTGAAAGATGCTATAAATAGAGGCGAAAAAGCATATTGGATTTGTCCATATATAGAAGAAAATGAAGAACTCAATGTTGCCGCAGCAGAAATACGCTTTCAGGAGTTACAAAAGACATTTTTTGATAGAGTTGGAATAATACACGGAAAACTAACTCAAGATCAGAAAGATCAAGTCATGTTTTCCTTCAAGAGAAATGAATTTTCTCTGCTTGTTGCAACCACTGTGATAGAAGTTGGCATAGATGTACCAGATGCAACTATTATGATTATAGAGAATGCAGAACAGTTTGGGTTATCGCAATTACATCAGTTGAGAGGTAGAGTAGGACGAGGAAATAAACCGTCTTTTTGTGTACTGTTATATGACAATCTCAGTAAAAGTTCGTATTCAAAGTTAAAGATTATGTGTGAGTCACAAGATGGATTTTATATTGCTGAAAAGGATATGATGCTGAGGGGTAGCGGAGATATTCTAGGCACAAAACAATCAGGGTGCATGGAGTTTAAATTTGCTGATTTATATGAGGACAGAGAATTGCTCAACCTTGCATATAATAGTGCAAAAGGTACAATAGCTAATTTTGAATTACTGCTTGATATATTTGAATATAGAAGTAGACTACATTTTTCAAAATTTCAGTAATCTTCCAAGCCATAACCTTCATGAGTAGAAATTCCTTGACAGACGGGAGTATTTAAAAAACCATACGCGTCAAGTTAAGGAAAAATAAGAGTGAAGAAGAAGTTTTTACCATAAGAATAAATTGTGCAGAGTTAATATGTAATAGTTTAGACTTGATCTGACAGGCATGAATTAACTGACAGAAGAATTAACAAAGTCAAAACCAAAATCAGCATCCTGTTTAATGCTATCAATATTTTTCTGATAAGCAATATGCATACTATCAAAAAAGGT